>SKJB01000020.1 GCA_007116145.1 Limnochordia bacterium
GCCTGTTGTTGGTATCAAGCCTGTTAAATGCCATTTATTATTTACCGATCGTGATTAGTGCATTCTTTGGTACGGTGTCCTTAGAGTTTGTAAATATTCGGGAAGTGTCGCATAGAATGCTGATTCCGATCGTAATTCTTGCTTTAAGTACAGTCTTATTTGATTTAATACCCTTAAATGTTCCCTTGATCTTATCAACAATTGTCGCGAAATTCTTGTATGGGGGAGGGATCGGGATCTCATGATGGAATATAGGAGTACCTTACCACTAATCCTAACGTTCTTACCGATGACTGGTGCGGTTATAATGTTTAGCGTTGGTAGGTATGATGAGAAGTGGAGAAATCAAATTGGGATTGCGATTACCGTAATCACCGTTTTACTTTCAATAGCCCTTTTTCGGTTAGTGCTTACTGGATCAGTTATTTTCAGCCTTCCTTGGTTTCTCGGGTTCGGTTTAACGTTTAGAGTGGATTTTATTAGTGGATTGTTTGCACTGATTGTATCGATAATATGGCTCTTGTGCATGATTTATGCAGAAGGTTATATGGCTCATGAGCACAATCGCACGCGATTTTTCACCTTCTTTATTTTTACCCTAGGTGCATGTTTAGGAGTGTTCTTAGCGGGGGATCACTTGAGCGAATTGTCGCAGCCAACGTCAGTCCTTGGTTTATTCTTGGTTTTACGATGGTCGGTTTTGGCGTAAAAGCCGGTATGCTACCGTTGCATATATGGTTGCCTAAGGCACATCCAGTCGCCCCGTCGCCAGCCTCAGCTCTCCTCTCGGCGATCATGATTAAGGCGGGAGCCTATGGATTTATACGCGTCTTGCTTACTATCCTTACGCCCATGTACGATGAGGCACTGTGGATTTATCCGCAGCAATTTGGATATCTGTTTCTTTGGATCGGTGCATCTACCATGGTTATTGGTGGAATCATGGCTTTACTAAACAGTTCTATGAAAAAAATACTCGCCTACTCTAGTATTAGCCAGATGGGTTACATTCTATTTTCGTTAGGAATAGGAGCATTTTTGGGAAGTCGTGGAGCCTTCGGCTTTGCGGGGGCCTGGATGCATATGATTAACCATGTTTTTTACAAGTCTTTTTTGTTTCTGTTAGTGGGTGCAGTATATTTACAAACCCATGAGTTAGATATAAATAAACTAGGTGGTTTACGAAAAGCTATGCCGTGGGCCTTTGTCTTTACGCTAGTGGCTGCTGTAGGGATTACAGGAGTTCCTGGATTTAATGGGTATGTAAGCAAGGTATTGATTCATGAGGCCATTCTGGAAGCCTATCATATTAAACATTGGCCAAGCCTCCTTTGGCTAGAACGGATTTTTATCATCACCGGAGGTATTACAGTCGCTTACATTACTAAACTCTGGCTGACTATTTTCGGTGGTAAAGAGAACTCGCACTGGGAAAAGGTACACGACATTAGTATTGCACATCGAGCAGTATTTGCTGTCTATAGTATTGTCTTGTTGGTAGTCGGCGTATTTGCGCAACCGATCGTAAACAGATTAGTCGTTCCGGCAGCAGCCGGGTATAATTTCTATGGAAAAGATATTGCGCATTTAGCGGAAGTTCCCTTTTGGCACACGTTAGAGTTACTCGGACCTGTCATTGCTTATGCAATAGGTCTGTTTATTCTGATGATATGGACACGCTACGGAAAACACATATTAGTGCCAGTTTGGCTTAGCGTGGAAGCATTAGTATATCGTCAAGTGACTCGTAACAGCATAGCATTCATATATTGGATAAGTGAATTGCATCTTCCTCAGGTCTCACCTGCAAAATTCAAGGACAAGCATGAATACTTAGAAAATCAAAGAGAACTACTCATCACAAAAGGTCGAATACGCGCGAAAGCGATCAATCTGCTTAACAAAAAGCGGGTTACTCTTTCTCCTAGAATTAAAGTTAAAATCCGAACTAAAGTAGAAGAGAGGCAGAGTGAAGTGATAGTGAGTACCTGGAATACCCAAAACTTAAGTTTCGACTCGCTAATTGTCGCTTTAGTTATTGCGTTAACGCTACTGCTGTTTTTGTTAGTGGGTCTATAGAGTAGCAGAAGGGCACAGCTTGTTTAGAGGACAGTTGTTGCATAAAGGTCGACGGGCTTTACAGATTTTTCTTCCATGATATATTAACCAGTGGTGAGCTTTCGCCCAGAGTTGTTCCGGGATATGTTGCATTAATATAATCTCGGTTTGCTCTGGTTTTTTTGCCGTCGCTAGTCCGAGTCGATTGGATACACGATGCACATGAGTGTCGACTGCAATGGCTGGTATCCCAAACGCATTGGCTAGAATCACATTGGCAGTTTTGCGACCGACACCAGGTAACAGCATTAACTCTTCACGTGTTTTTGGAACGGACCCCTCAAAGGTGTAAATTAACTTGTGACAGGTGGCTTTAATGTTTTTTGCCTTTGTTTGCCACAAACCAGCACTGCGAATGTAGTCTTCTAAATCCGATATGGAGAGTTGATCCATTTCTAAAACTGTAGGACAAGCGGAAAATAGTTTTCTTGTAATAATATTTATCCGCTCATCAGTACACTGAGCGGATAGAATCGTAGCAATCAGAAGTTGGAAAGGCGAGTCATGATTGAGTGCTGTCTGTGCAGTGGGATAGGTAGCAGCTAAAATTTGTAGAATTTCGGGAAAGCGCGTCATTAAACAAGCTCCTTTAGAGTAAATCAAAACGGTTAATATCATCACTAGTAATAACTCGAGGTTCGCTGTTTGGTTTTTTGTTATTATTTTCATCACATTTTGAACAACCACCACAGTTTTTTGTTACCTTTACTAAGCCGTCTTCGTCGATAATGAGCCCATAGGGGCAGTCTTTATCCGCAGGGTGTAATAGACCTGTAACAGTATCGATTATTTTCTCTCTGAGTGACTTGTGTGGGGTTGGATGAAAATCTAATAGGACTTCACGGTAGGTTACCTTATCTTTTGTTAAGCGACTTTTTGCCATTTTATGATAGGTGGCATATAGAAATAAATCCGCTTCCGTGCGATTTGTAAATTCGTTTAGCAAGCCCTCTTTGTGAATTTGATCTACGACTGGTGTGTAGATCTCGTAATACCAATGTTTAGCTGCTTCTTGTAATGTAACTCGTTGCTCGATTTCAGTGGATTCTTCTTGGCGGAATTGTTCAATTTGTATTAAGAGGTTACCATATAGCCCTAATTCACGAAATTCTATTCCGCTTAATCCGGTTTTGCGCTCAAAGGAAGAGCGCTCGCGCCACAAGAGATGCTCTTGATTATCACCTGCAGGTAAATATTCTGTAACATGAGCGTCTATATACGTCTGACCAACCTGTTTAGCCGCTGAAACTCTATGGTTACCATCAACGATATAGTATTTTTCGCGAATTTTGTAGAGCTCAACTGGTGGGAATACCTCACCTTGTTCCATAGCGCGCTTAATATTGTCGAAGCGTTCTTGCGCGCCCTTACTGTGAAGCTTTAGGCGAAAGTGTGAATCGAGATCTTGCCAGCGATTAACAGAACCCACAATGTCTTTTACCTCAACAATGCGCAATCCTAAATCCGTTGATTCGACTAGATGTTCTTCAGATTGTCGTTGATCAAATGATTCTACTGTGTTGCGTGAGAGCATAGGAGTGCCCTCCTTTCAGTCTTTACTCAATTCTGTTTCAAGGATGTAGTATCCATAACCATTAATCACTGTGGTCTCATTGACAATATCAATGCGCTTTTGTTTAAGACCATAATTAAGATGGGTATGGCCGTGAATAAAATAGCGCGGTCGATACTTATAGATCATTCGCGAAAAACTTAAGAAACCTTTATGACATTGGTCTTCCGCATCATGAATACCAAAGGGTGGAGCGTGTGTAAGGATAATATCAACTTTCTTCATGAAAAATAATCGCAGTCGCAATCGCTGCCATTGCCACCACATATCTTTTTCTGTCTTTTGGACCGCTTTCGGCGAGTTATAATGCATTGAGCCCTCAAAGCCGATTACGGTAAGCCCCTTTAAATTAACAATGCGACCATTGACATCTTCGCCCCCTTCGGGAGGGTGGCGATCAAATTCTTGATCGTGGTTACCTCGTACATAGTACAGCGGACAATTAAAAACTGACATTAAATACGATAAATACCAAGCTGGTAAATCTCCCACCGATAAGATATAATTAATGTCAGGAAACCGTTCTCTGCGAAAATGATCATATAACATTGGATCGACTGTGTCGCCTACAATTAATAGTTTCACCTGTTTACCTCCTACAAGTATAGGGGTTTTACTCTTGTCCTAACAAGAGTTTTCCTGTAAATTATTCGTGAACGAGTTGTCAATTCCTCTTCTGGTTATTAAAAGTATTCAGGATCTCCATTTTCTTGAGCCACCACAACTCGTTTTTTGGCAACTTCCGCCATAATTTTATCTTCAAAGGAGATCCGCCGAAGCTTCTCGAATATAGTGGGAAGAGTAACCACTGTACTAATACGTTTCGGGGCATTGTAAAGAGAGTCTTTTATTCCTTTAACAGCTTCCACCCGAGCATAATCATCAATCAAGGTAACACGCAAACCCCAGGCTTTTCCTGGTTCGAACTCATGGTACACCGCTGAACGATCCGTTGGGCGTTCCCATCGGCCTTTATTTAAGTGTTTGATCATTGTGTTCATCCTCTCGTCACGGTGTCTCGTAATCTATATATTCTACATAGAGAGGAGATTATCCTACATAATTACCAAGTATACTAAATATGAGGAGCGACCAATATGAAAATGACTATTTTAGTATTTTGTCTTGTACTTTTGACTGTAACTGTCTGTGCAGAAAGCCCAGAAGAAACCGGAATGCAATTTATCCAAATTGGATGGGCGAATGAGGTACTTGGATATAACGATTATGTGCTGAATGAAGATGGAGTGTTTCGCCGCGGTGAACGTGCTTATGCCTATCTGGAAGTCGAGGGGTATGCGACAAGCCAAGAAGGAGAATATACTGTGACAGACATCGCTGTTGATGTAGCATTAAGGGCTAGTTTTGGGTTGCGGCTTTTTTATCAGCAGGATTTGATTGATTATCGCCAATTACACCAAACAGCTCCCGATACTTTGTGGTTCTATATTTGGGTCGATATTCCTACACTTGCACCGAGTGCAACCTATATAGCAGAAGTGATCATTCGTGACCGGATATCTGGTGAGATACTAAAACACCAGGAACGCGTCGTGGTACGATAAGATTTTTAGTGTTTTATGCAAGAGTTGTGCAAAGGAACTTGACCCACTTATGGAGAATTATAAACGAGTGTTAGTAGGAAGGCGACAATGCGTAAATTGGGAAAAGAGGGGGGGCGCGGGATGACAACACGCAACAAGAAAATACGAGCGGGAATACCCCAAGGAGTGATTTCACGACTGCCGATATATTATCGATCCTTGTCCGAATTAATGCGTCGGGATGTAGGGCGAGTCTCATCAAGTCAATTAGGAAGTGCACTCGATTTGACGGCTGCTCAAATTCGCTCCGATCTTAGTTACTTCGGTTCTTTTGGACAACATGGCTACGGCTATCGCGTGGAGGAGCTGTTACAACATATTTCACATATTTTAGGACTAGATGCAAATTACACTATGGTTTTAATCGGTGCTGGTAATCTAGGGCGCGCCATTGCGAGCTATGGAAATTTCCGCAACCGTGGTTTTTCGCTTCATGCAATATTTGATAACAATCCGCATTTAGAGGGCAATTTTCTAGCTGATTGCATTATTCAACCCATTAGCAAGCTCGAAGAGTTTCTGGAGGTAAATCCCACGGATATTGCTATTCTCACGACTCCACGCGCAGCAAGCCAGGAAATCTGTGATCGGTTAGTGAGCTGTGGTATTAAGGGGATATGGAATTTTTCCCCTCTTCATCTACAAGTACCTGACAATGTTGTTGTTGAACATATTCATTTAACAGATAGCTTGTTAAAACTTTCTTTTAAATTACAAGAACAGAGTCAACAGAAAGCGGATTCTGAGAAGTAATCGGATAATTTAGACTAACAAAGTGAGGTTATCGTATGAGGCATCCTCTTGCAAAGGATTTAGAACTTAAAATGCGGAAAGTTACCATGTTGTTACGCAAGAATACCAAAAGTATTTTGGCTCAACATGATATAACGTTACCGCAGTATTACGCACTCATTCAACTGCGGGATCAAAGTTTAACGATGGGAGAGTTATGCAGTCGGCTCTTTCTCGCTTCGAGCACAATTACAGATTTGATTGATCGCATGGAAAGCCAGGAATTAGTGCGGAGAGTCCGCGTTGAAAACGATCGACGGATAATACGCATAGAGTTGCTAGCAGGAGGACGACAAATCATTGATCGAGTGATCGATGATCGATTGGATTTTCTATCAAAACGGCTCGATAAAATTGCGGAAGACAAGATAGAAGAGCTAATTCGGACTACAGCTGAATTGATTACGTTAATGGAAGAAAATTAGTGTTTTTGCTTTTTATGCTTTTTATGGATATCAATTTCCTCTCCATTTTCATCAATAAAGACGGTATTGTCTAAGGTTTGAACCAGATTCCCTTTGACCTTATCAATATACTTTCGTCGTATCTCTGCTTGTTCGGCTAACTCTTCTGTTGTAAGCCCTTCGGCTTTTGATTTTTTATATAACTCGTTAATCCTTTTAATAAGTGCTTCCACTGATGAAACCTCTTTTCTGTATCTGGAGTTGTGTAAGCAATTCTCGCTAGTATACGAAAAATCCTGCAAAACATTATTCTATAATCACATATGGTACATCAGGGAGGAGATCGATACATTTAAGGCGAATAATTAAAGGTCTAAATTTTATGCTTTTCGGTTATATTTATTTGTAGCTACGATTTTGTAGCCTGGAATAATAGGGAGATGATATATTTTGTTATTAAAAGGTAAGAAATTTGCAATTTTTAATATTGCTAATAAACGTAGCATTGCATGGGCAATTGCTAAAGAAATGGATGCACATGGTGCCGAACTTATTCTTGGATATCAGAGTGAGCGAACGAAGGATACGGTGGTGAGTCTTCTGGAAGAATTGGAAAAACCGCCTTTGGCTTTGGTAGCTTGTGATGTTACTAGTGATGAACAGCTTGCTGCTGCTAGGGATGTAGCAGGTCAATTTGGTAAGATAGATGGATTTGTGCATTGTTTAGCTTATGCACCCCGCGAATGCTTGGAAGAGCCTTTTCTCCAAACAAGTCGCGAGAATTTCTGGACTGCGCTTAACATTAGTGCATATTCATTAGTTGGCATGGCTCAAGCATTTCGACCTATCCTTAAAAATGAAGCAAGCATCATAGCTTTGTCGTATTTTGGCGCAGAGAAAGTTATGCCAAATTATAATGTAATGGGTGTAGCAAAGGCGGCGCTTGAAGCTAGTGTACGTTACTTAGCCTATGATTTAGGGGTAGATCAAATTCGCGTAAATGCCATATCAGCAGGTCCGGTAAATACCTTGGCTGCAAGGGGTGTATCTGGGTTTTTAGGAATACTCGATCTTCATGAGAAAAGAGCACCACTTAGGCGTAATGTGGAGGCTTGCGAAGTTGCAGATACAGCCGTATTTTTTGCTAGTAAACTTTCGTCAGGCATTACTGGTGAAATAATGCATGTGGATACAGGGTATAATATCATGGGTATGTAAGTGAAAAAGCCGGCTATCAATAGCCAGCTTTTTTTTAGTGGCAATTAGGAGGTTTTGTTGTGAAACGCCTATTATGGATCATCATCGTTTTAGCTTTGCTCGGCTTTTGGCTATCTATCCGATATTTGCCGCGCTACGGTCCACCGGAAACGATGGCTAGACAAAGCGTGAAGCAGGGAATTGTTAGGATGTGGCGAATATAACCATCATTAACAGAGGTTAGGGTGGTTGCGATTGGTTTTATGGGGTTCATTGATTAATGCATTAGCGATTTTGGCAGGGGCTTTACTCGGGGTTTCTTTTAAAATGCGCGAGGAGATCCGTGTTACTGTGATGCAGGGACTAGGATTAGCTGTACTTGTAATAGGAATTAAGATGGGTTTGGCCAGTGAAAATATCCTGATTCCAATTGCTAGTATGGTAGTGGGTGGGATGCTAGGGGAATGCATTCATATTGAGCATCGCCTTGCTATGGTTGGAAACTGGCTAGAGAGAATTCATAAGGCAAAGGATGGGAAAGGGTTAACCCAAGGTTTCCTTACTGCATCTCTTGTCTATTGTGTAGGCGCTATGGCTGTGCTTGGTGCTCTTGATAGTGGATTGCAAGGCTCTCATGACATTCTCTATGCAAAATCTATGTTAGATGGTGTTAGTGCAATTTTCTTTGCATCATCGTTTGGGATTGGGGTTGCGTTTTCCGCGGTCGCTGTTTTTCTCTACCAAGGGATCATAGCGCTATTAGCCAATTCCTTGGCACCGTTATTTCACCCAAGTGCTATTAGTGAAATGACATCGACTGGGGGAATGCTGATTATTGGTATCGGAATCAATGTCCTCGGTCTAGCGAAAGTTTCAGTTGGCAATCTCTTGCCGGCACTAGTCATAGCTGTTGTTTTAAGTATCTTCTTTTAAACGGATAAAAACACACCTGGATATTGACTTCTAGGTGTGTTTTCGATTGGGTTGGGTGGGTTGGATTCTTACCGAGAGAGGCAGTTTTGGCAGCTTCTTTGTATGCAAAGCCTCAATGTATTGAGGCTTTTTAACTAGCGTTAGAAATGGTAATCACCATGACCACTTCATGACCGGTTGCATTAGCACGATCGTGGAGTGAGCGTAAGGCTGACCACACCTCTTCTTTTCCACCGGATAGTTGTGTGCTGAGCGAACCGATATCATATTGTAGTTCCTGACCTTCAAGGGTTTTTAAGGAATCCATGATCACGTCATCGGAGTCTGTGGTTTCAACTGGATAAAGGGAGACTTCTGCTGTAATAATTTGGCTGCACCTCCTTGAGATTTTCCGTTAGTATTTCCAAAAAACCTCAGGAGTACTCATACCAATTACTAATTGTGTGGAACACAAAGTACTTGACCAGGCTGAATTTTGTTTGGATCTTTGACTTGGGGGTTAGCACGGATCAACGCATTTAGCGTAATGCCGAAACGTTGGGCAATCAAGAACATGCTATCATTTGGACGCACTACATAACGAGTTGATCCGGGTGGGCATGTAGGTGGCACAGCCTTCGGAATGCAGAGTGTTTGCCCAGGGTAAATTCGATTGGGATTCTTAACTTGTGGATTGGCGGCGATTAGTGCTTGCAGGGATACTCCAAAACGTCTGGCGATGAGAAACATGGTATCTCCCCGTATGACAGTATACGCGGTAGTTCCTGGGGGACAGATACTCGGTTCATGGGCTTTTGGTACACAGACAATCTGTCCAGGGAGTATGAAACTGGGATCTTTAATCTGCGGATTTGCTGCTAACAATGCATCGAGACTGACTCCAAATTTTTTGGCAATGGTGAATAAAGAGTCTCCTGTTTGTACTGTGTATGCAAAGGTGTTTGGTGGACAGTGAACGGATGCTGTTGTGGGCTCTGCTGCGACTTCTACGTCCGTTTCCGCGTCCTCTTGATTCTCACAATTAGGACAATCCTCTAAGGTAGCTTCTGTCTCGGGAGAAGTTACCGGATCGGTGACTTGCTTTTCATGTTCTGCCAAAGTATTTCCTCCTTTAACTCATGGATAATAGCTATCCAACGGCTACTATACCATATGCAGCTCTCAGTCGATTTGATAATGGATTTGAACAAATATATTTGAACAACTCGATTTATGCAGATAAACAGCAAGGCAGCCCACTTCGTCTCATCGTGGGCTGCCTTGCTGTATATCTATTGCTTTTTACTTAAAATGCGGTTGGATGTTTGGGTATGACTATCCAGCAAATGAGGTAGGCTAGCAATCCCGAACCATAAAATAGAAAGGCAGCTAACCACAATATCCGAATTATTGTTGGATCTATGTCCAAGTAACGAGCTACTCCGCCACACACTCCAGCAACTTTCCGATCTTCTCCTAAATAAAGGCGCTTGCTCATGTTTACCGCTCCTTATCCTTGTTTGATTGCTTCGAGGATCTTAGAAACGACTCTTCGAGTCTATTCTTAGAATATTTCGCTTGATGGGAGGTATTTTCCTGCTTTGTCACGAAAATCAAGTAGAGATATTATTTACTGGCAGAAAGGGAGATACAGTTGTGGCTTTAGTCATTGTGTTGGCAAATCAAAAAGGTGGAGTGGGTAAGACCACATCGACTTATAATTTGGGGGTCGCACTTGCCGATATTGATCAACGCGTACTATTAGTTGATCTGGATCCCCAAGCCGGACTAACTTTTTGTGCGGGTGTTGAACCAGATGATTTGGAAAAAACAATATATAACTGTTTGTTTCGTAATCTCCCAGTTAACGAAGTGATAATCTCCACAGAGTATGGAGTGGATTTACTCCCAGCGAATATTGATCTCTCCATTGCTGAGATGCAATTACTAAATGTGCCTGCGCGGGAACGGCGAGTGACGAAGATCATCAATGAAGTGCGCGATAACTATGACTTCGTGCTCATCGACAGCCAGCCTTCTCTTGGCTTATTAACGCTAAATGCATTGACAGCTGCGGATCGGGTGATCATTCCAGTTTCCTGTGAATATTTAAGTGTTCGAGGTACTGTGGCTTTATTACGGTTTGTCGCTAAGGTGCGAGGGCAACTAAACAGTAAAATTCAAGTATTAGGTTTATTGCCAACAATGTTTGATACCCGTACGAATCATGCACGGGAGATCATTGCAATTTTAAAAACACAATTTCACGATATTCACTTATTTCCCTTTACAGTAAATCGCAGTATTCGCTTTTCCGAAGCGGCTGCCCAACGAAAGCCGATATTTGAGTCTAAAGTTCAGGTCCCGGGTGCTCTCGCATATCGCGAATTAGCGCGCCAATTAGTAAAAAAAGGGGGGGAGTGAATGAGGTTCGGTAGACCAGCGATTGTTACAGTGTTTTTGGTTATTTTGCTTTCGCTATCGACAACAGCCCAGGTTACTGTAGATTTTCTTGATGTGGGTCAAGGAGATGCGATATTAATTCGGACAGCTTTCGGTGAGGCAATCTTAATTGACGGAGGAACAGAGAGGGCAGGACGCTCCATTGTGGTTCCTTTTTTACAGGCACAAGATATCAACACGCTGACAGCAGTAATCGCAACCCATCCACATGCTGATCATATCGGTGGATTACTGCCAGTGCTTAATACAATTACTGTTACCCAAGTAATTGCAGATGGTCAAGTCCATACCACCCGAACCTATGAACGTTTTTTGGAGACAATTCTGGCAAAAGAGATTCCCTTTCGGTTAGCAAGAGCGGGACAATCCTTGGAAATCCGAGGTATCGATGAATTTTTGATTCTGCATCCGCAACAAACATGGCTACAAGGTCTCAATAATAATTCAGTTGTGATCTGGATGCGCGTCGGTGCAATTAGCTTTTTGTTCACTGGGGATATCGAAAGAGATGCAGAGCACTACCTCGTAGCCAACGGACGGATACCAAGGGCACAAATCGTAAAAGTTGCTCATCATGGGAGTGCAAGTTCATCAACAAGCGATTTTTTGGAGCAAGTAAACCCGAGTGTAGCGGTGATCATGGTAGGAGACGGTAATCACTATGGTCATCCAAGTGTATCCACATTGGTTCGCCTTGCAGGTCTAGATATTTATCGAACAGATATGCATGGTACGATCACAATTACTACCGATGGAAGTGAGTATGAAGTAACAAGCTATAAATCGTCTGTAGCCTTAGAATATCGCTTAAATCTCCAAAGTGCAACACTCGATCAGTTAGTCCAAGTTCCTGGTATTGGTCCGGTAATTGGTCAACGCATCCTGGATTATGCTAGTGAGGTAGGATTTACCCGCGTCGATGATCTTCTTTGTATTAGTGGCATTGGACCAGCCACTTTAAAACGTGTTCAGGAGTATTTTTATGTAGACTAAGAGTGATGAAAACCAATGAAGAAAGGGGAATGACAATGCAATGGAAGTCTGTAGTGGATCGCTTTGAAGAGGATTTAGCTGTTGTGCTTGTGGGCGAAGAGGAGATCGCAATACCTATACCGCGCAGTCTATTGCCCCCAAAAGTAAAAGAAGGTGATCACCTTCGGACCACCTGGTCAGTGGATGATGATGCAACCAGTAAGGCCAAAGAGCGAGTCACCTCCCTATTAGATCAACTTGTTAATCGGACGAAACAACAGGATTAGCGAGTTGTGCCAACAATTGCTGGATTTCTGTCTTACGCTGTTCGGTTTCTTCCTCCGTGATCGTGAGACGTAAAATATGGATTCCACCTTTGAGAATTGTTACTAGGTTACCTTCCACACCGTCAGGAAGAGCACTCTGTTTTTGATACAATACGGGTAGATCTACATCTTCTAAGGGTTCAAGAAACACCCCTTCACTGTTTACCCTGTCGATTACATAGGTGTGCTCAGAAAAAAATCCAGGTGCAGTCAACAGTAATAAAGCGGTCGCTACGGCAAAAAAACGAAGCATAACAGCTCCTTTCTCCCTGGGCATGGAGATAGTCTAGAACTTAGACAAATAGTTGATTTTTCCTGCTTCGAACACAAATAATAAGCTTGAGTTAAATATTTCACGATGCTCTTGTATTTCTCGGCGGGACTTGTTATAATGAATGTGAAAAATATCACTATAAGATAGTAGTGCAAAGGGTAAAGGGGGATCTAAACTACCATGAATGTCATTCAAACATGCAGCGGTCAGTGCCGCGATTGCTACAAATGTGTGCGATCCTGTCCGTTAAAAGCTATTCGCATAAACCAGAGCCAGGCCGAAGTCATCACAGAAGAGTGCATTCATGATGGTCTTTGTACATCAATTTGTCCCCAGAAGGCTAAGGAAGTTATTGATGAATGGTTTTTAATGCAGACTTGGCTCCAACGTAAGGAAGAAATCATTATTAGTCTTGCTCCCTCGTATCTAGGTTTGAAAGACGAACCGAATTATTTAGTTTCAGCGTTATATCGCAGTGGTGTAAAACGGATAGAAGAAACAGCTTGGGTGGTTCCGGAGATCAGTGCCCATTATTGGCAAGCGGAAAACCTAAACCCCGCACTCACTTCAGCTTGTCCCGCTTTGGTTCGCCTTGTGGAAGTACATTATCCGAGTTTAGTTAAGCACTTAGTTCCCATAGTATCACCGATGATTCTTCATGCGCGTTCGATTAGAGAACGCTACCCGCAAGCTAAGATTGTCTTTATTGGTCCGTGTTCGGCAAAAAAGGTAGAACGGCAGCAGTTTGCCTCCGACATCGATTTGGTGCTTACCTTTAAAGAAGTGTTTCGGGGTTTAGAGCAGCTTGGGATCAACTATTCCACTTTACGGCCTATTCAACCGGATATCACTGGCAGCGCGACCGCACGACAATTTCCCATGGATAGCGGCTGGCGCAAAAGTTGGAGTGGTGATAGCCTACGTGGCAAGTTATGGGTAGTCAATGGTTTTACTGCGAGTATTCAATTTCTTGATGCGCTGCAAAGAAACGAAGTGGATGGGAATTGGGCGGAGTTAATGATCTGTAAGGGTGGATGCCTTGGCGGAGCTGGATGGAATGATGAAGATGATGTATTTGTGCGGCAATCTAGACTGATGTCTCGTGTACTGAGTCATCAGAGTGGAACGCGTCCATCGTGGAAGCCAAAAGAAATGCAGAGAGAGTTTACACCGTCGCCGTTAACCAATGCGGTTCCAAGTGAAGAGGAAATTCGCAGCGCCCTTGCTGCAAGTGGCAAGGTATTTCCAAAAGATGAGTTGGATTGTGGTGCTTGTGGCTATAACACTTGTCGTGCGAAAGCGGCGGCCGTTGTTGTTGGCAAAGCGGAACTGGAAATGTGTATACCCTTTATGCGTGCGAAAGCCGAGTCGTTGTCTAATGTAATTATTGAAACCACACCGAATGGAATTATTGTCGTTGATAACGATTGCAATGTGATTTCTCTCAATCCCGCCGCTGAAACCATGTTTGAATGCCAAGAGAGTATGTACAAGGGTGGACCCTTATCCAAGCTGATGGATCCAGAGAATTTCTTCATGGCCAAAGATAAAGCGAAGTTAGTTGTCAATAGCTTAACGTATAAGGATTTTGGATTAGTGACTCGCCAATATGTGTTTCCCGTGGAAAAGCAAAACATTATAATCGGGATTTTCTCAGACATAACGCAGGAACTGCGCCAAACCGAGGAGTTAAGCCATTTAAAAACTGAAACCCTGCAAAAAGCTAGTGAAGTCATAGAAAAGCAGATGCGTGTTGCCCAGGAGATCGCTGGTCTACTAGGAGAAACGACAGCAGAAACAAAAGTGCTTTTAACGAAATTAATTCGCTTAATTGATCAGCAGGATGGAACGGGAGATAAAAAGGGGGTGGCCTTATGATTGTGGAAAAGGCATTCTCAAGTCTTCATAAAGCGGGTGAAGAATTATGTGGAGATCGAGTTTTACTCAGTGAGACACCCACGTCAATTATTGCTGTTTTGTCCGATGGACTGGGTAGCGGGGTAAAAGCAAATATTCTCGCGACCATTACCACTCGCGTGGCCATGACAATGCTTGAAAATGGGGCTAAGATTGATGAGGTGGTTAGTACTCTTGCACGCACCTTGCCCGTTTGTAAAGTGCGAAAGCTAGCATACTCCACGTTTACAATTATTCAAGTGCATAGCAATGGTACGATTTATGTCGCCGAATTTGACAATCCCACGATTTGTTTTTTTCGTGAAGGACGACGCATGCCGCTAAAAACCCATGAGCGTGTGATTGGGTCACTCGTTGTCCAAGAAGCGAGCTGGCAAGGTAAAGAGAATGATATGCTAGTCGCAGTTAGTGATGGTGTAGTGCATGCAGGCATCGGCGAGAAATTGGATTTTGGTTGGACCCACAATAAGCTAGAGACCTATTTGCAAACACTGGCAACAAGGGATCTTTCTGCTGTAAACGTTTGTGAAAAAATTAGCAATATCGTAGAGCGAATATCTCAAGGTGTATTAGGTGATGACTCAACGGTCTTAACGATTAAATTGCGGAAGAAACGGTCAGTGACGGTAGCAGTTGGACCACCAGTTAATATGGATGATGATAGGAAGTTTACCCAAAAATTATTGTGCGAAAACCAGACAAGGGTTATCTGTGGTGGCACCACGGCTACACTTATCGCCCGAGAATTAGGAACTGATGTGATCGTGGATCTAAATTCTATTAGTGAACATGATGAGGTCCCCCCTACGGGAGCAATTGAAGGAATTTCACTAGTGACCGAAGGGATATTGACTTTGTCCACCGTCCTACAGTATTTTAAAGCGAACCATTTTCCGCAAGTGAATAACGGTGCTGTCCGTTTGGGCAAAACCCTGCAGGAAAGTGATGAAATAAATTTCTTGGTGGGGCGGGCAATCAATGCTGCTCACCAAAACCCTGATTTGCCGGTTCATCTTTCTCTTAAGCAGCAGCTAATTCAAGAATTTGCAAAGGTGCTCCAAGATTTAGGCAAAAAAGTGACCGTCGAATATTACTAGAGAGAGGATGTTTAGCATGACCCAAGCAGCACTTAGTAATGAAGTTAGTGTTTTAGATTGGCTGAGTAGTGTCATTGAACAACACGGAACCAAACCATCATCCTTAATTCCCATTCTACAGGAGGTGCAAAAGCAACATCGCTATTTACCAGAAGAGTTACTAACGTATATTGCAACAGCCATGAACTTATCACCCGCTACTGTGTATGGCGTCGCAACATTTTATGCGCAATTTTCCCTTGCTCCTAAGGGTAAATATATTATTAAGGTTTGTGATGGAACCGCTTGTCACGTGCGAAAAGCGATGCCTGTTTACGAAGCACTTCGTAAGCGGGTGAGACTTGTCGACGGTAAGTCGACAACAGATAATAAGCGCTATACAGTAGAAACGGTTTCCTGTCTCGGAGCGTGTGGCTTAGCTCCGGTTGTGACCATTAATGATCGAGTTTACGGTCAAGTGACACCTGATGCCATTTGTCTCATTATTGATGAGTTAGAAAAAGAGGAAGGTGATCAAGCATGATTCGCACCGCAACCGATCTTAAAATTCTCAAAGACGAGTTCAATCAGGCAGTGAGTAAGCAATCCGCAAGCGTGCTATTTTGTGCTGGTACAGGTTGTATGGCTAGTGGCGCGCAGGAACTTCATGATTTACTGAAAGCGGAGTTAGAGGCAAGAGAGCTCTATGTTACAGTAGATTTTCTCCTAGACGATGGTTGTGAAGGTATTACCACAGTCCAAAGTGGTTGCCATGGCTTCTGTGAAATGGGTCCCCTAGTGCGGATTGAACCAAGTGGTATTTTGTACACAAAGGTTAAAGCAGGGGATGTAAAAGACATTGTTGACTCCTTAATCACCAACCAACCAGTGAAGCGTTTGTTGTATCACCACCCTAATACGGACGAAGTTTTTACAAAGGAAAGCGACATCCCTTTTTATAAGTACCAAACCCGAGTTGCTCTTGCGAATTGTGGGCGCATCGACGCTGAAGATATTCGTAGTTATATTGCCCATGATGGCTATCTAGGTTTAGCGAATGCTTTAACCATGCCTCCACAGGATGTTGTCAATGAAGTTCTGATTTCGAAACTGCGCGGTCGCGGCGGTGGTGGATTCCCCACAGGACGAAAATGGAGTATTGCAGCTGCTGTAGATTCAGCAAAGAAGTATATCATCTGCAATGGTGATGAAGGAGATCCTGGAGCCTTCATGGATCGCAGCGTGATGGAGGGCGATCCGCACCGAGTTATTGAAGCCATGCTGATTGCGGGTTATGCGATTGGAGCAAACGAAGGCTATATCTATGTTAGAGCCGAGTATCCTTTGGCTGTTGAGCGACTTCGCATTGCGCTTAAACAAGCGAAGGAATACGGCTTATTAGGAGAGAACATCCTGGGTTCAGAACTCAGTTTTGAACTCAAGATTAAAGAAGGAGCAGGCGCTTTTGTCTGTGGTGAAGAAAGTGCTCTGATCGCTTCCATTGAAGGTGAAAGAGGGATGCCGCGCCCGAAACCACCTTTCCCAGCCGTGGCTGGATTGTGGGGAAAACCGACGGTTATCAATAATGTAGAGACCCTGGCAAACGTTCCAGATATTATGCGGCAAGGTGCGAAGTGGTTTAACCAAATAGGGGCAAAAAACAGTCCAGGTACAAAAACATTTGCTCTAACAGGAGAAGTAGCCAATACTGGTCTCATTGAAGTTCCCATGGGGAAAACCATGCGTGAAGTCGTGTTTGATATCGGTGGCGGTGTGCGCAATAACGGGACGTTTAAGGCGGTGCAGATTGGTGGCCCATCGGGAGGATGTCTAACCGAGGAGCACTTTGATCTTGCCCTTGATTTTGATTCAGTCCAAGCAGCTGGTGCCATGGTAGGATCTGGTGGACTTGTTGTGATGGATGAGAGTACTTGTATCGTTGAAGTTGCTCGCTTCTTTATGAACTTTACGCAGAATGAATCCTGTGGTAAATGTGTGCTCTGCCGTGAAGGTACACGTCGTATGCTTGAGATTTTACAAAAAATTGTGGATGGTCGAGGTACCCTGCAGGATCTAGATCTATTAGAAGAACTCGGGGGTTCGGTTAAGGCTGGCTCGCTTTGTGGTTTGGGAAAAACGGCTCCCAATCCAGTGCTCACCACCTTGAAATACTTTAGGGATGAATATTTAGCCCACGTTGTCGACAAGAAATGTCCTGCCGGAGTTTGCCAGGCAATGAAGCAAATCGTGATTCTTGAAGCTCAGTGTAAAGGTTGTTCAAAGTGTGCTCGGGTTTGTCCAGTAAAGGCTATTGAAGGTCAGATCAAGAATCCGTACACCATTGACCAAGAGAAATGTATTAAATGTGGCGCATGCGTAGATGCATGTAAATTTAAAGCCATAGTGGAGGTGGCCTAAGATGGGTAGTATGATTATTGACGGTAAAACTGTAGAGTTTAATGGGGAAACCAATATTCTGCAAGTAATCCGTAAAGCAGGAATTGATCTACCAACATTTTGTTATCATTCCGAGCTTAGCGTCTATGGAGCTTGTCGGATGTGTATTGTCGAAGTCGATGGTCGAGGTATCAATGCTTCCTGTCATACTCCACCTGAAGAAGGTATGACCATTAAAACCAATACCATGGAGCTGCGCAAGATTCGCCGTAATGCGTTAGAACTGCTGTTAGCGAATCACAATCGTGAATGTACAACCTGTGAACGCAATAGCACCTGTAAATTACAGGATTTAGCACAACGTTTTGGTGTGCGTGATGTGCGTTTTGGTGAGCGTGATGTGAAAGCACCCATCGATACAAGTTCACCAGCCTTAGTTCGTGATCCTAATAAGTGTATTCTCTGTGGCGACTGTGTCCGAATGTGTAAAGAGGTGCAAGGTATTGGTGTGCTAGATTTTGCGAATCGCGGCTCAAAGATGGTGGTAACACCTGCCTTTAACAAATCAATCGGCGATGTGGATTGTGTCAATTGTGGCCAATGTGCTGCGGTTTGTCCAACAGGCGCTTTAGTCGTTAAGTCTCATGTGGATAAAGCATGGGAAGCGATCTATGATCAGAAAACGACGGTTGTTGTCCAAGTAGCTCCTGCTGTGCGTGTTGCGATTGGGGAAGAGTTTGGCATCACTGGGGGCAGATCAACGATTGGGCAGATTGCAACAGCATTACGACAGATTGGTGCAGACAAGGTGTTTGATACGAGTTTTGCAGCAGATTTAACTGTCTTAGAAGAGTCGAGGGAATTTATTGAGCGGTTTAGCGAAAAGAAGAACATTCCCCAATTCACCTCTTGTTGTCCTGCTTGGGTGAAGTTTGTCGAGCAATACTATCCGGACTATATGGATCATCTCTCGAGTTGTCGCTCGCCCCAGCAGATGTTTGGATCGATTGTGAAGCGCTACTATGCACGCGAGACCGGTATTGCCAGAGAAGATATGTTTGTCATTAGTGTAATGCCGTGTACGGCTAAAAAGTTTGAGGCAGAACGAGATGAGTTTAAAATCGATAATAATCCTGATGTTGACTTGGTGTTAACCACCCAGGAACTAGCGCGTATGATCAAAGAAGCAGGAATCGATTTTGCTGAACTTGAGCCCACATCCATGGATATGCCTTTTGGTTTTGCCACAGGAGCAGGAATTATTTTTGGTGTGACCGGTGGTGTTTCCGAAGCAGTATTACGCCAGGCTCATGAGGTGATTTCTAAAAAGGAATTAACCAATGTGGTGTTTAAGGAAGTTCGGGGTCAAGCTGGCGTGCGTGCCGTTGAGACACAAATCGATGGTATCACCGTTCGATTAGCGATAGTTCATGGGTTAGCAAATGCAGGACGTTTGTTGGAGCAAATGAAAGCGGGTGAGGTTAGTTACGATCTTGTCGAGGTTATGGCTTGTCCCGGCGGTTGTGTGGGTGGAGCGGGTCAACCTATTTCTTTTAGTGCTTCTGAGATTCGCAGCGAGCGGGGTAAGGGGTTGTATCGCGAAGATCAACTGCAGCAATTACACAAGGCACAACAAAATCCAATGCTTAATGATTTTTATCAAAAGTGGTTGCAAAGTCCTGGTAGTGCAGAAGCACATGAGGCGCTGCATACACATTATGGCTCAAGACGACGCATTGATGGGGAAGCAATCAGTGTGAACGAATTCGACTCGGCACCGATTGAGATCCAAGTATGTGTGGGTACGTCATGCTATCTCAAAGGTTCTGTCAATCTGCTTAAGCTATTAACCAAAAAGATTAAAGATGAGGGCTATGAAGAGCAAGTAAAATTGCGGGCTGCTTTTTGTTGCCAGCAGTGCGCTGGTGGGCCGATGGTAATCATTGATGATAAGGTAATTGGCAAAGTTTCTGGCGATCGTATCAATGAGATTGTCCAGCTAATTAAAGATAAACTTCGAGTAAGCGCTAGCTAGATACCGACAGGCTCCTAGAGATTATGGGGGTCTGTCTCTTTTTTGCTTGGACTAATCCCCAATTCTTGTTATAATAAAGAGAAAGCAAAACATAGAGAAGCGAAGGTGGAAGGTAACGAAGGAGGAATTCTTTATGAAGTATGCGATTATTGGTGGTACAGGTGTTTATGATCCGAAGTTATTAGACAACCTCTATGTAAGAGATATTACTACACCATATGGTGAGGTTAGTGTGCGAGTCGGGACGTATCAAGGGGAGGAGATCGTGTTTTTAGCGCGGCACGGTAAGGCCCATTCGATTCCACCGCACAAAATTAACTATCGCGCCAACATTTATGCTTTGAAGTATTTAGGCGTGGAGCGCATAATTGCAACAAATGCAGTGGGTTCTGTGAATCGGATGATGCGACCAGGACATTTTGTCATTATTGATCAATTTCTTGATTTTACGAAGACAAGAGAGCATACCTTTTTTGATGGTGGAAGTAACCCAGTCGTGCATACCGATGTCACGGATCCCTATTGTCCAGAGTTACGTGAGGTCTTAATGAAGGAAGGCGAACGCTTAGACTTACATATTCATTCACGGGGCTGTTATGCGTGTTTTGAGGGGCCACGCTATGAATCAGGTGCAGAAATTAAAATGGTCTCAATGCTTGGCGGAGATTTAGTGGGTATGACCAATGTTCCTGAAGTAGTATTAGCCCGGGAAGCGGGCATGTGCTACGGAACAATTTGCATGGTTACGAATATGGGCGCCGGAATTTCAGATAATCCCCT
Organism: Limnochordia bacterium; assembly: GCA_007116145.1. Taxonomy (GTDB): domain Bacteria; phylum Bacillota; class Limnochordia; order Darwinibacteriales; family DTU012; genus CSBR16-88. The sequence goes on from SKJB01000020.1 coordinate 20,841, forward strand.
TACTCACGAGGAAGTGGTGGAAGTGATGTCTGAGAATATTGAAAATGTAAGAGATTTAGCTCTCATGGCCATCCTGCGGATTGCGAAAGCTAGTACGTGCCTCTGTTCAGTCGGTTGTCATCCCTTAGAGGGAATTGTTGAGTAAGCAGGAATACGAGGCTGTAAAGGTGAAAATAACATTGAATTAGAGAGGAGATACTAAATGAAAATTGCAGTTGTTGGTTATGGAAATATTGGAAAATTTGCAGTGGAGGCGGTTTTAGCAGCCCCCGATATGGAGTTGGCAGGTGTTGTTCGTCGGCAAGGTGCTTCACAGGTGCCGACAGAACTCCATAATGTGCAAGTGGTACGTAAGATTCAAGAACTAGAAGATGTGGATGTGGCACTTTTATGCACTCCCACTCGGTCTGTGCCCGATTTTGCCAAAGAAATACTAACCCTTGGGATTAATACCGTCGACAGTTATGATATTCATGGTAAATTAGCTGACTTACGGATAGAATTAGCGGAAGTTGCGAAAGCTCACAAGGCAGTCGCAGTGATTTCTGCAGGATGGGATCCGGGAACAGATTCACTAGTGCGCGCCATGTTAGAATTTATGGCACCAAAAGGTGTCACCTACACAAATTTTGGTCCTGGCATGAGTATGGGTCATTCAGTAGCTGTTAAAGCAATAGCAGGTGTGGAGAACGCGCTATCCATGACCATTCCTGTAGGCACTGGAATACATCGCCGTCTCGTTTATGTACAGTTGCAGCCTGGGGTAGATTTTTCTGCCATTGAAAAGATAATTAAAAACGATCAATATTTTATCAATGATGAAACCCATGTTTTTCATGTAAGCGATGTGCAAGCCCTGATTGATATGGGGCATGGGGTGTCCATGGAGCGCAAAGGGGTATCTGGTATTTCTCATAACCAAATGTTTAAATGGGAGATGCGCATTAACAATCCTGCTTTAACAGCCCAAATCATGGTTGCGTCAGCAAGAGCAAGTAAACAACAACAACCAGGAGCGTACACGATGTTAGAAATTCCGATGATTCATTACTTAGCTGGGGATAGTGATGAGTTGATTCGGAGATTGGTATAATTTGCGTTAGTTTTAAGGAGGAATACATATAATGGGTGATGTACGAGTGCGATTTGCTCCAAGCCCCACGGGTTATTTGCATGTAGGTGGGGCGCGTACTGCATTATTTAATTATTTATTTGCAAAGCAGCATAACGGTCAGTTTGTGTTACGGATTGAGGATACAGATTTGGCTCGATCAACCGAGCAGTCAGTTGATGGTATTTTAGAAGGAATGGAATTTTTAGGTCTTGAGTGGGATGAAGGACCAAAGCGTGAAGGTGACTTCGGTCCTTATTTTCAGAGTCAACGCTTAGATCTATATCAAAAGTCTGCTGATCAGCTGTTAGCGTCTGATCGTGCATACCAGTGTTTTTGCACACCCGATGAGCTAGGGGCGATGCGCCAGGCAGCCATGGAAAAGAAGGAAGATCCAAAGTATGATGGACGCTGTCGTAACTTGACAGCTGAGAGGCGTCAAGAGTTAATGGATCAAGGCCTCAAGAGCGTTTTGCGGTTTAAAGCAAATACGGAGGGGGTAACACGGATTAATGATCGAATCCGGGGACTGGTTACCTTTGAGAACAAGCTAACCGATGATTTTGTTATCTGGAAATCCGATGGGATGCCCACCTACAACTTCGCGGTCGTGGTCGATGATGCCTTGATGCAAATCAGCCATGTTATTCGTGGTGATGATCATTTATCGAATACGCCAAAGCAGGTTCAGATCTATGAGGCCCTTGGTTATCCAATACCCGAGTTTGCCCATATACCCATGATCTTAGGTCCCGATAAATCTCGCTTAAGTAAGCGTCATGGAGCGACATCAGTGACCCAATTTAAAGACGAGGGCTATGTCCAAGAAGCGATGGTAAATTATCTGGCTCTCTTAGGGTGGTCCTATAATGACTCCCAGACACTATTTAGTCAAGCGGAATTGGTCGAGAAGTTTTCTTTGCAAAAGGTCTCTAAGAATCCAGCCGTTTTTGATATCCAAAAACTGCAATGGATGAACGGGGTCTATATTCGCGAATTCTCACCAGAACAACTGTATCAGTTGGTTTTGCCGCTGTGGCAATCGTATGGTTTCTTGCCAGATGCACCAAGCAGTAAAGAGAAAGAGCGTGCACAAGCAATTCTTGGAGAGTTACAGTCCAGAGCAAAATTGCTGACTGATTTCGAGGAAGCAGCCTATTATTTCTATCGCGATGAACTACACTATAATGAAAAGGCTGTGAAGAAAGTCTTGTACAAAGGTCAAGCGATGGAGATATTGAGCCATCTCCTTGTGGAGTTTATGAAATTGGATCACTTTACCCAAGAAAGCTTGGAACCGATTTTTCAGCAAGCACAAGAGCAGTTTCAATGTAAATTAGGCGATATTATTCAACCGGTTCGAGTAGCGGTAACAGGCACTAATGTAAGTCCAGGTATCTATGAGGTGTTAGCTTTACTCAGTGAGGCGAAAGTCTGCCAGCGGATTAAAGAGGCAGTAGAGATGGGAAAAACGCA
>SKJB01000127.1 GCA_007116145.1 Limnochordia bacterium
CACATTTCTGCAGTCAAGGCTGTGACAGCACCTTATGCTACAACGGAAGAAGATGCACTCGATTTGCTCTCGCTAACAACGATTGTTGTGGACTCAAACCAACAGGAACATAAGGTTGTTCTCGATTGGATTATCAAGGAATATGATGGTTTCATCGCTGGTGATTACGATGCAATCGCAACATTTGCTCTGCCTGATGGAGTTCAGCAACCTGAACCACCAATGGAACTTGTGGTGACCGTAACGATCACTGTGCTTAAACCAGCTCTTCCGAGTATAGCGATGATCGATCCGGTTAGTGATCTGCTTGTGAATCACAACACGAGAATAGCTGATGTGCTTGGCATGCTAGCTCATAAGACCACGATCACTGATAGCGCTAGCGTAGACTATGAGGTGGACCTCGATTGGGATCTTAGCAACTATGATGCTGATCAACCAGGAACATATCAAGTCGTTGGAGTGTTTGAACTGCCATATGGCGTCGAACAGGCCGACCCAATCATTGCGCTGGAAGTACGTCCGACAATCACAGTAAAAGAGGCTTATCCCCGTTTTGATGTTTCCATATCTGGTGTAGGATCATTTGGTATGGTTCTAGCTCTTGCTGGAACTTTCCCTGTTGGAGTCAACAGTGGTAGTTATCACACTGTTGATCAGTCCTTTTGGATTGGCGAAACGGAAGTCACATACAAACTATGGTATGAAGTTCGCCGCTGGGCAATCACAAACCATGATTTCATCTTCGACTCAGTCGGGCAAGAAGCAGGGATTACTGAGGCTGGCGCACCTCCGAGTCATAATGGCGCATTTCGACCGGTGACTGGTATGAGTTGGTATGATGCAGTGATTTGGTGTAATGCCTTATCCATGCGATCAGGATTGGATCCGGTTTATTATCACAATGGCGAGATAGCAAAGCATGCAACGATATTGGATCATAATGAGATTGTGGTTGAGCCGACCGATGGCTATCGTCTACCGACAAGTGATGAGTGGGAACTAGCTGCCCGCTATCAGGGAAGCAACAGAGTCCCTATTTCTATCGAAAGTCCCTACGGAAGCGGCATTTACTGGACGTTAGGAAATTACGCGAGCGGTGCTTCGGCGAATGTCAACAATGCCGAAGCGAATCAGGAAGTAGCTTGGTATCGAGCGAACAGTGTTGGTTATCAGAATGTCGGCTTGAAACGACCGAATGCCCTTGGTTTGTATGATATGAGCGGCAATGTATCGGAATGGTGTTTTACAGCCTATAGCCTGCATACACGAGTCGCCCGGGGTGGTGATATCGGTAACGATCATTTCCCATTAAGGATCGGTTGGGACACTGGTAATGATCCTAGTTCAGCTTATGGTAACCTAGGATTCCGTCTCGCTCGGTCGTCTGAATGAAACGAGTAAGGAATACAAATTCACAAGCGACTCTGGGTATATCCTAGGGTCGTTTTGTGGATGATAACTTCTGAAAATCGCATAATTTGTTATGGTTGCCATCTGCGATAATTCTAGGGTATAATTAGGGGTGAATAAGGTGTCCGATCTACTATATTGCATCCACATAGATAGTCAGTAAATTAACTGACATCCTGGTATGATTATAGCGTACAAAGGAGCTAGACGAAGAAAATGAACGATTATAGAGGGAGGTAAACAAATGCATTTGCTTATTGCCATAATTAATGATCCAGATAAGATAGCTGACATCTTGGATGAATTTCTAGACATAGGGGTTAAGGGTGCAACGGTAATGGATAGTGTAGGAATGGGTCATTTACTCGCTGATCATGTTCCGTTTTTTTCGCGGTTTGCCGAGTTTGGAGCGGATGTGGCACACAATAAAACGATTTTTGTGGTTGTTCGCTCATCCGATCGTCTGAAAAAAGTAGTGGATGTAATTGAACAAATTGTTGGAGATCTAGATTCGCCAGATACTGGGCTTGTCTTTACTCTCCCAATCGATTTCTGTAAGGGATTGAGTAAATTAGAAAGAGATGAGTAATAGCCATGAATATATCTTTAGTGGTCGGAATTATCCTGTTGGTAGGAGCTGGTGGTGGTAAACTGGCTCGTTTTGTGAGGTTGCCATCGGTGACTGGGTATCTGTTAGGAGGAATACTAATAGGTCCCTCAGTACTAAATCTTGTAAGCGTCGATATTATGTATCAACTTGCACCGATTAATGAGTTGGCCTTAGGAGTCATTGCTCTATCAATTGGTGCCGAGTTACATTGGAAAACACTACGTAAGTTAGCCCAAGACTCTGCTAAGGTCTTTTTGATTGAGGCTGGTCTTACCTTCTTTCTTGTATTAGGTTTGCTAAGCTTGGTTGGTTTGCCTTTTCACTATGCCATAATCTTTGGCGTCCTAAGTATTGCTACCGCTCCAGGGGCAATTATTGCTTGTTTACGCGAAACACCGATTAAGGGCGATTTTAGTCGAGTTTTGCTAACGATTGTGGCCTTAGATAATTTGCTGGCTATTATGCTCTTTGGTATTGTAGTTAGTTTCTTGCAAGTTGCTTTTGTTGCCCCTGGTGCTAGTGGATCAGCATTTTTAGTCGCTACGCAGAGTATCGGAATCTCTTTGCTGTTAGGGATGGTAGCTGGTAGTTTCTTAACAGTTACTTCGCTGTGGGCTCGCAACGATTCTCGTATCTTGGTGTCCGTCCTAGGAGCTATTCTGGTAACCGTGGGTTTGGCTAGTCTGTGGGATGTACCAGCTCTATTAGCGGCCATTACCGCTGGCGCCTTCTATGCTAATTTTGCCCGATCGCCCCAGCGGATAAGTCGCTCTATTATGAGTGTAGAGGGTCTGATACTGTTAGCGTTTTTGACCTTAGCAGGGGCCAAGTTGAACATAGCGGCCTTGCCAGCTGTGGGACAAATAGGTATGTTGTACATTGGAGCACGATTTGTTGCAAAGCTAGTTGGCAGCCGTATTGGAGCAGCATTTACGGATTTTCCCGTTTGTTGGAAGCACAATCTCGGTAGAGCTCTCACTCCTCAAGCGGGTGTAGCCATTGGTTTAGCCATTATTGCTGAACAAAAATTACCTTTTGCTAATAATACAATTATTACGGTTATTCTTGGAGCGGTTGTTGTATTTGAGTTGATTGGACCGATACTTGTTCGTAAAGCCTTATGTGATGTAGATCGGCTTGGTTAGCGAGGTACGCTTTGATTGTTCTAGTTTCACTACAGTTTGCACCCTCCTTGTATGCTCAAGAGTTTTTCTCAGAAGAACTCTTTAGCAATCACGGAACGATCATGTTAGTGACTGATGTGGACACAGGTGCTATAGAGCAGGCTAGCATTGCTGCAACACGGTTCCATGGCTATACAGTAGTTTCTTTTTTGTTTTACAGAGGGATTACTCTTTAACTAGATAGAACTCTTACATAAAGCAGAAGAAAGAATATTGCAATATCCGCTGTCTAGATTAGTGACAATGATTACAAGCAGAACCGCTTCGATGAAAGGAATCCACTCAATACTTCGCTAACAGCATATGGAATGTGGTAGTACAGGATAGCCAAGGGCTATCGAGTTACTTTAGTGAAGCAGTAAGTGTAACGTCTCCATCTGATCCAGTGGAGGGAACGGAGCAAATGAACCATTCAGCGAGTGGAGTAGGCTTCAACATGCGTCTAGCACCAGCAGCGACGTTCCCGACAGGAATTGACAATAGTGGCACTGCTACAGTAGACCATGACTTTTGGGTTGCCGAGACAGAAGTGACATATGAGTTGTGGTACACAGTGCGGCAGTGGGCCCTGTTGAACGGTTATAAGTTTTGGAATGCGGGCATGGAAGGGTCAACAACAGGCGGTGGTGGATGGCCTAACTATAACAACATTGGCAATCCTCCAACTCTCAGAAAAAGCGAGCCAGTCACCATGGTTAACTGGCTAGATAGTATTGTTTGGGCAAACGCTTTGTCTGAGTTACTACATTACAATCCGGTATATAGGTACCAAGGCGTGGTAATCAAAGATGCGACTGGAACCGATATAGGCTATGCGATACAGGAAGACACCAATGGTTTTCGCTTGCTAACGAGTGATGAGTGGGAGTTGGTTGCGAGGTACAAGGGCAATGACAGTTCGTATGGAGCGCTACCCCTCGGAGGGTTGTATTGGACACCTGGAAGTTATGCTAGTGGTGCAACGGCATGTGTTCAATGCTGTAGCAACTCAGGATGTGGCATGGTATCGGGACAACAGTGATACTGGCAATGGTAGAGAGACCCATGATGTAGGCACTAAACAAGCTAACGCGTTAGGTTTATATGACATGAGTGGCAATGTGTGGGAGTGGTGCTTCACACACGACGGTACCGATCGTGTAATCCGTGGTGGAAGTTGGAACGACTACACCTCCATTATGCGAGTTGGCCACGTTGGTAGTTTCTTCACAACCTAAGCTAATTACGATTACGGGTTCCGCTTAGGTAGAACACACTTCTAGTTTTGGATCATTATTAATGCTCGGACGGGATTTGTCGCTTCGCTACAATCCCGTCTGTGGGGTCTAACCCCAATATTTTTAGTTCATACTGGTCAATATGATCTTTTAACTCTTGATTTTGGATCAAAGGATAGATTACAATACACAAATAATAGGGGAGAGGGAGTCCTTCATCGACAGTTAATTCTTCGCATTTGTAATGGTGAAGTTGCGAGTGTCGTAGTGATATTGTCCATGGCTCTTTTGATACATTAACTATGCATCGTCTGTGTTGGATGGATTGTGCTGTATTATTCTATCGAAGTGTTTTCTATGCGATTATCAAAAGTTTATTCAGTCGCGGTTTGGGTATTTAGTTACCCGATCCACCAAGGATGTAGGGCTTAAACGAGCAAATACACTTGGTGTGTTCGACATGAATGGGAATGTATGGGAGTGGTGTTTTACTCTTAGCGGATCCGAATGGGTACACCGTAGTAGCGCTTGGATCCACGATGAAGTTAGGATGAGAATCAGCATCGAAGAACGCTCCAATCCAGATCGAATTAGTAGAGTTCTAGGACTTCGTCTTGCGCGGATGCATTTCTAGTAGTGAATTAAATTTCTGCACAAGTATTGCACGAAATAGCTTCTTTTTAACAGGAACGCTATTTTTTTTTAGCCAAAACCAGTTATTAGCGGTCCATTACGTGTTGCGTTTCGAATCTACTGTTTCACCCAGGGTTAGAGTGGGTGAAACAGCAATCCTATTTGAGGGTCGCTTGCTCGTATTTAGGGGCGAAATATCCAATACAGAACGCACATTATCTAGAAATATTCGTGTCCAAAAGCAGGATTTACTAAATACGTATCGAAAATAAAATATTAAGTGCCTATGGGGATTAGGGATTACTAGGAGGTTGATCTTATGAGTACTGAGGAAAGCGAAAGAATTTATTGCCTAGTAGAGAGTTTATATCAGCATGTAGAAAAAGGTATGAAACATATCGATCAACAATTCGATAAGGTATATCAGCGATTCAGTGAGATAGATCAGCGATTCAGTGAGATGGATCAACGATTCAGTGAGATAGATCAACGATTCAGTGAGATAGATCAACGATTCAATGAGGTAGATCAGCGATTCAGTGAGATAGATCAACGATTCAGTGAGATAGATCAACGATTCAACGAGATAGATCAACGATTCAACGAGATAGATCAACGATTTGATAAGGTAGATCAACGATTTGATAAGGTAGATCAACGATTTGATAAGGTAGATCAACGATTTGATAAGGTAGAACAAAGACTAGACAAATTAGAGCATGGGGTTTCCACTCTAAAAGTTGCCGTAGATGGAAATACGAGAGCCATTGATAGGCTTTCAAAAACAGTTGAGGATATAGCTGATAGACAATCAGAACACGACACGGATATTCGTTTGCTTAAAAAGGTCATCGTTTAGTAAAGTATATAAAACTGCCACTAACTAAGTATGAAGTGGCAGTTTTAACCTATAGTGGCCAGAATTCCCCTTTCTCAACACTGAAACTGTAGAGAGGGGATGAATGGCTTTTTTTGTGTTAGAAGCCTGCTCTAAACGGCGGAAAAATGAATTTGAACCCCATATTTCTGATTCAGGTTGAATGAAATAGTATTAACTATGAAATGATTATAAATAAAAAAAGGAAATGGTTGATTTTTGCAGAACTATAATATTTACTCGACTGTGTTAAGAATACAATATTGTAAGCCATGAACTAGCGTACTTAGCACACGTTGATCGATTAATTATATTTGATTATGCAAGCTAACTAGTAGAAGGGGTGATGCCGAACGAGATGAGCTGTGTGACAATTCTTTAGGATAAAGAGAATAAAAATCGGACAGAGAGTAGTAAGAAACTAACTATTACTTAGGAGGCATACCAATGAGACGTATATTGATTTTATCTATTTTAATGATATCTATATTTTCAACAAGTTTGTTCGCACAAGCATCAGTTGAACCTTGGAAAGACCATGATTTTGAAGGTCGTACAGTTCGCTTAGATTTTAGGTTTTGGGATATAACACCGTTTGGTGAGCGCGGAGACTACGATTGGCGCGATCCTGATCCACGCTTACAAGCTCACATTGAAGAGGTAGAAGCGATGTTTAATGTGAAGCTAGAAATACAAGAGCCAATGGGCGGTTATCAAACCGATATTATTGCTGGGGAGCTTACAGCCAGTGCTTTTTCTATGGATCTTATACGCTCAGAAAGAGACTATATCCCCATGGCTATGGGAGGATATCTTCACCGCTTAGACGATATCCTTGATGAGGAATACTACAACAGTTTGCCTAGAGCCTATCAAAGTAAAGAAGGATTTATGGTTGACGGCCACGTATATGGATTCGAAGACAATAATGGAATCATTGAACCAGTGGGTATCCTCTGGAACACCGATTTATTTCGAGAAGAAGGATTGCCCGATTTATATGAACTGTATTTGGCCGGTGAATGGACTTGGGACGTGTTTGAAGATTTGGCTAAATATTTTACACGGGATACCACCGGTGATGGTGAGATCGACTTTTACGGCGTAAACATCTTCTGGCGTCGGTGGGAGCAGATGAGTAACCTTCTATTTACGAATAATGCAAGCTTGACAAAAGTAGTTGATGGAAGAGTAGAAGTAGCCTTTAATTCTCCCGAAGCCATTGAAGCATTTGAGCTGTGGCAGCGATTGTGGCAGCACGGAGCTGTTACCGCAAGAGGTCGAAGTGGAGCAGGGATTTCTGCCATGTCATATGCACCACCGCCTGTTCTGCAATTTGACCAATTCCA
>SKJB01000003.1 GCA_007116145.1 Limnochordia bacterium
ACCAATCTAATCATCGCTCCCCAGACCCTTCTATGTATCTTATATTACATACATAGAATTATATTTTAAGGTGGGGTACTTTTCAATTATTATCTGGTGTACTTTTAGTTTATCATAAACATATAGTCCTGCCTGGGGGAGGTGGTTGGTGGGAGGAAATGGCGATTCGTGGTGTTGGATTCTCTAATTGTCGAGAATTTCGTTCAAAAAAGCAAGAACTGCGTGCGTAACGCCAAAATCTTCTGGGTCACCAAACCATCTGTTGATTTCGCTATGCGTTCGATCGGTGGCATCAACGAGTTCGACCAGAATCCCGTTTTCTACCAGAGCGTCGGCGAATGCTCGTGCCTGCAGCTGATTAACTGGATTCACCCTCTCCGGACGGCTTCCACGAGTATAGAACAACTGAAACGGTGGGATGTCAATGTTCTCGGCGATATGATAAATCGGCGAGGCATCTCGCTGTGTGTCTGGGTTGTCAGTGAAGACCCGACTGTGAAAACCGGCTGTCCCCCGCAATGTCGTCACAGCCGGAATGTCATAGGCAGCTGAGTCCAGTAGGACCACCGCCCTAATGATGCTCAAATCAAGCCCAATCTGGCGCAAGTAACGGGAATCGGTGGCAACGAGAGATGCTAAGTGTGCCCCAGCAGAATGCCCCATAATCGATATGGAGTTATTGTCGCCGCCATACCGTTCAATGTTGCGGTAAACCCAACCAATTGTCAGACTGACATCTTCTACATTGCGAGGATGCTGACCTTCCGGCAATAAGCGATAGTTAATGCTCACAAATACCCAACCATTGGCGAGAAAGAACTCCGCCTTGCGTCCCGCATAGGACTTGTCTCCGCGCCACCAACCACCTCCATGAATCCAAACCATTACAGGAGCATTAGAGCTGTCTGGGAGCGCATAAATGTCCAAGCTGTGACGATGGGGGTCAACGCCTTCCATTTGCACATATTGGACGCTTTCTACATACCGGCTAACTCCTCCGATATTGACCTCTGGCAAAACCTCGCCGGCAAGTCCAGGAAAAGACCATAGGCTGACCACAATGATCACGGCAAGAAGTGAAAGCATATGTCTCAGGACTCTACTATACATAATAGGATTCACGCTCCCTTCCTGCCGCTAAGGATACTACGTGGATACAAAGGCACCCGGTAGCAGACGGCTGAAACACGCCTCGTCAGCTAGCCTTCTGAAAAGGAAAAGGCAGCTTTTGGCTATTGCCGTATCTCGTATCAACAGAGTTCCCTGGCATTTAGCACAAAAGCGAACTGCCCTCAGATCGCCGGTACTGCTAAATGAGTTCGCCGCAATGCGGGCATAGTCCTGTCTGGGCGAGGCGGTTGGTGGGAGGAAATGGGACTGGTGGGTGGTCTGGCCGCCGCATTTTGCCACCGTCCTCTTGATGGTTGTTTTGCTCATCGGCACTCCCTACCATCTAGCTCACCAGGTTGTTCACCTTGCGTACATCGGACCAACTCGATCAATCCTATTTGTCCAGATACCACCAGCGTAGTTAGAAGGTAGCATTTCTAGGTCATCCACAGTATCGAAGCCTTCAGCCCATCTTCCATCCCCTGTTACAACAAAGACATGGGTATCAACTGCTTTCATCCGTTGTACGAAACGATGGGGCCAACCCCACAAAAAGCGAGCGTAGCGAATAGGCAGAATGAGTAGCGTGTTCCGCAAAGCCTGCGGGATATAACCTGTCCATCCCACAAGAATATAGGGCAGCAGGCCGTCCTTCATCGTAGATGTAGACATAACCCTTAGCTCGGGAATCTCTTCCTGCAGTACACGAATCGGGTTATCCCCTCCATAGACTGATAGGCTAACTAATCGTTCTGCGGGCAGGGTCTTTAGGTACGAAGCCAACTGTCGGCCTTCATCTGCATCGTTGCTCTTGATGTGAATCAAGAAGTTCCCTTCAGGAAAGTGTGTCAACACTTCATCAAGGGCAGGCATAAGACCTACACCCTGCCCCCGAAAAGGGTATGTCTCTCCATAATCCGCAGTGTAGCCATATCCCACATCCAGTTTCTTCAACTCAGCCATAGTATGCTCTCTAGTCACCCCGTACCCATCGGTTCGATACTGAAGGATCCAATCATGAAATACGGCAAACTGCCCATCTGTAGTTGGATGGATGTCTAGTTCTACTATGTCAGCACCAGCGGCAAAGGCAGCTTCCATAGATGGTATGGTATTCTCCAGATATGGATGCTCTGGCTCATAAATGCGCTCTGCCGTATTTGCATCGCCGGTGATTCCATCCATGTGGAACGTCTGGCCGAGTCCTCGGTGCGCTAGCAGCAGAGGCTTATCCGGAGAGGTCGTTCGCAAAAGCGAGCTATTGTTAAGATAAACGAAGGCAATTAGTGCAAGTACTGCCAACAAAACTTTGGATCTTGTCCTTTTCAATGTAATTACGATCACCCCTCACTCTCAGACGCCGCAATTCCGGCATACTAATAGGATAGCACAAAGAACCAAGGATGGCTTTACCACAGGGATATCTAAAGGATCAGCAGTTAACTCCGATTTCGTCATTTTGACGGTCTGGGTAACCACTCAACCATGGTGTTCACTGATGAGACTACGATTACTCTATTCTCTTCAACTCATGCAAATTCCTTCCAAACTACGAAAGGTGCATCCAGAGGACCGCCGGAATATGTCCCCCATTACCACATATGTTTCCTATGACCCGATCGCCAACATTCTCACTCATCCCATCCGAAACCAAAAACTGCCAAAACGCCCACCACCAAAGGGTTTCACCGTTCCAGCACTACTACACACTCCACGTGACTCGTATGTGGAAACATATCGACCGGTTGCACATAACCGACCTCATAACCCTGTTCCACTAGATAGGCCACATCGCGAGCTAAGCTACTAGGATTACAGGAAACATATACTATTTTCGGCACTTCCAATTGACTGATAGTCGATAATAGCTCCACTTCACAACCTTTACGCGGAGGATCGAGTAGTACTACATCCACCTTTGCACCTTGTTCAATCAGATCCGGTACCACTTGCTCAGCTTTACCACAAAGAAACTGAACATCGGTGATTCCGTTTAATCTTGCATTATGGCGGGCATCTTCTACAGCTTCTTTCACTTCTTCTACTCCGTAGAGCTCACTTGCGTCTTCAGCTATGTATAACCCGATGGTTCCGATTCCGCAATAGAGATCCCAGACTGTTTCGGCACCCGTTAAAGCTGCTGCCTTCTTCACTTCATCGTAGAGAATATGGGTTTGCACAGGATTTACTTGAAAGAACGATCGTGGTGAAATGGCGAATTTTAGATAGCCAATCGTATCAATTAAATTTGCTTGACCCCAAAGAATTTTGGTCTTGTCCCCAAAAATCACATTGGTATCGCTTGTGTTTATATTATGCGCAATGCTTACCAACTCGGGCACCTGGGCAATCAGTTTCTGAATTAGCTCTTCTTGCTGTGGAAATTTCGCTGTGTTTGTGACAAACGTTACCATCAGTGTATCTTCGCTAAAACTCACTCGTGTTACCACATGACGAATGACCCCTTGTCTGGTCTTTTCATTATAAGGTTCAATACCAAGTTCATGTAACACACTTTTTACCGCAAGCGAGAGCTTCATTGTCAATGGATGCTGGATCATACATGCATCGAGATCAACGATTTCATGTGTGCGTTTACGATAAAACCCCATGATAACCTGGTTATTCACCATGCCTATGGGAAACTGACCCTTATTGCGATAACCAGCAGGATCTTCCATTCCTTTAATCTTCCGGACTTCCACATTGAGTTTGGCAATTCGGGTAAAAGCATCCTCCACCTGCCGTTTTTTCCAAAAAAGCTGGGTTTCATACTCCATATATTGTAACTGGCATCCCCCACAATTAGTGGCTACTGGGCATAGAGGTGTCTTTCGCTGGCTCGACGGCTGTACGATTTGCGTGATCAGTCCTCGAGCATAGCTTTTTTTCGAAGAGATAATGCGGATACGCACACTATCACCAGGCATCGCATCAGGCACAAATACTGCTAATGAACCAATACGTCCCACACCCTCACCATCATGGGTTAGACCGTGAATCTCCACTTCATGCTCTTCGCCGCTCTTTATTCGTTCCTTTGTACTCACAATTTTTCTATCCAAAATTACACACCTCATATTTCAATTTTAACCTTCACCTTCCGTAATATAGAAAACGGCAGAACCTTAGGCATCGGAATTCGTGCTTGATAATTGGCATGCACTGCATCCACAGATTTATTAGTCTTATCATCGATAATATGTTCAACAACAAAGTCAAAATTCTCTGCGCGTGGTTGCATGATCTCGAGGGCATCGCCGATTTGCAAGCGATTACGTACCTCAATAATCGCTTCTCCTGACGCTTCATCATACTCTTGGACTACTCCAAGAAAATCATAGGTCTGCGAATAAGCCGTACTCTCTGGATTGGTTCCCGCTTGATTGCCGGTAAAGAAGCCGGGGTAATACGGTCGGTGACTAACTTTGCTTACTTCCTTGAGTAAGACTGGATCTAAAGTATAATTATTGGGATCGGACTGATAGCTATCTAAGGCCTGACGATACGCTCGAACTATTGTTGCTACATAGTAAGCGCTCTTCATTCGCCCTTCAATCTTGAGGCTATCGATACCTATTGCAATTAGATCTGGAAGATACTCGAGTAAACAGAGATCGCTTGAGTTAAAAATATATGTGCCTTCTGGTGCTTCTTCAATCGGGTAATATTTATTCGGCCGCGTTTCCTCCACTACAGCATACTTCCAGCGACAACTTTGGGCACATGCACCTCGATTAGCATCACGACCTGTCATCACATGACTGAGCATGCAGCGCCCTGAATAAGCCATACACATCGCTCCATGGACAAATACTTCCATCTCCGCACTGACCTTCGTGCGCATGATCGCCATATCATCTTTGGTAATCTCCCGAGCCGTTACAATGCGTGCTATCCCAAGCTCCGCCCAAAACTTTGCAGCTTGCCAATTCGTAGTATTAGCCTGGGTACTAAGGTGCAGAGGAACATGTGGGGCTACTTGCTGGGCAATCCGCATAATACCGACATCGGCCAGGATAATGGCATCTACCCCTATTTCACCTAAATATTGAATATAGTCGGGTATACCTGGTAGATCCCGATTGTGGGGAAAGACATTCACTGTGACGTAAATCTTCACAGCCCGATCATGCGCATAGTGCACCACTGTTTTCAGTTCTTCTAAATCAAAGTTTCCTGCCATCGCTCGCATCCCAAATTGGTTACCTGCGAGATAGAGAGCGTCGGCTCCATACGCAATGGCGATTTTGGCCTTTTCCATATTTCCTGCTGGTGCTAACAGTTCGGGGATATTCACTCTACCACATCCTTTCATTAGTAACCTAATGCTTGCCGTGCTCTTACATGCTCTTCAAAGGTATAGCTAAATTGGTGCGTTCCATCTCGCCGACTGACAAAAAACAAATACTCAACCTCTGCAGGATCGAGCACAGCCAAAATTGACCGGATTCCAGGACTTGCAATCGGACCTGGAGGGAGCCCCGAATTGCGATAGGTATTATAGGGGGAATCTATGTCTAGATCTCGATACAAGACACGACTGCGTTCTTCAGTCATCACATAGCGTACTGTAGGGTCGGCCTGTAAAGGCATGTTAATGGCCAAGCGGTTTAAGTAAACACCAGCCACAACTGGACGCTCGCAGTCGACCATGGCTTCCTTTTCCACGATTGAAGCTAAGGTTACCACTTCATGTAATGTTAATCCACTCTCTGCAA
The DNA here is from genome assembly GCA_007116145.1 of Limnochordia bacterium. Classification (GTDB taxonomy): domain Bacteria; phylum Bacillota; class Limnochordia; order Darwinibacteriales; family DTU012; genus CSBR16-88. The sequence goes on from SKJB01000003.1 coordinate 5,832, forward strand.
CTCTCGGATCCACAATCGGTGGAACGACAGCGAGAAATCGATTGACCATATGACGAAGAATAGCTTCTTCGGTTTGCCCTTTCACAAACTGATAGGTATCAGGAAATAAATATCCTTCCAATGAAGCAATCGGCACTTCGATTGGCACCCTATCGCCATACACAAAATACGCATTGCGAGCTAAGTGTAAAAAGCGCTCTTCATCAACTAAACCAGCTGATGCTAAGACTGCGGCAATCTGTTTTAACTCATAACCCTCGGGTATGATCACAGTAGATGCAATCACCTGTCCTTCATTTAACTGTTTGATAATGCGTAACGGCGACATAAAAGGGTTTAAGAGATAATAGCCAGCTTGGAGATTACTATCAGTTCTCGTTAACCGTAGCAATCGTTGAAATAACTCTGCATTTCGGACGATTCCTTCTTCTTCTAAGAGACGGGCAATTTTTCGACCACTAATACCCCTAGGTATAGTAATCATTCGGTCTAAACTAACCGGATTCGTACTCACAGGTTGCAATCCTACCATTATCAAGGTCGCGAGAATTATGCTTGCAACCATAAATCCACTCATAATAAAACGGACCAGGATTGTCACGGTCCGTTTTGCCGTACCAGGATTCTTGTGCGTATGGTCTGTATCTGCCATGATTATGTCTCCCTAATGGTTAATAGAATATATCATATCTATTATATACAAACCAGACAGATTTAGCAAACAAGAACTCGTACAATTACTCTATTGCATCTTCTTCTAAGATTTGTACGACTTTATCAAATTCCTCATCATCTTCTATGTCAACAAGGAACTCTTCGCCATTTTCATCTTCTTCAATCCGAAAAATCACTGCACCTGCATCTGGGTCTTCCTCAGGTAGTAAAACCGCATAGCGCTTAGACTCTACCTCTATTAAATCCACAACGGTAAAATCATGTTCCTTATTATCCTCATCGACTAAAGTAATTTTCTCACTATTGTCAGCCATGATTAGCCTCCTCATATTTTGGAGTAAACTTGTAAATGCCAAGTGCTCCTTTTAGCTTGTGTTAGCTTCGATCCAAATATGCCTGTAAAATGACACAGGCTGCAACCATATCAATTACTTGCCGGCGCTTTTTGCGACGAACATCCCCTTCTAATAGGACTCGTTCAGCAGCTACAGTGGAAAAGCGTTCATCCCAATATTCGACTGGAATCGGGATTTCCTTTTCCATTTTTACTACAAAATCTTTCACCTTATCGGTTTCTGGACCATACGAACCGTCGGTACGTCTGGGTAAACCCATGATAATCTTGGTTACCTGTTTTTCCTTCACTATTTCCTTTAAGCGCCCAAAATCATTGGTCAAATTGGTGCGCCGGATTACTTCTAATCCTTGCGCTGTCCAACCCAACTCATCACTAATAGCGATACCTATCGTTTTCTCGCCTAAATCCATTCCCATTAATCGCATATTCTATCTCCAATTTAGATAACCTTAATGGCAAATTCCGGACAAACTGCTCCACAATATCCGCAGAATACGCACTGTGATCGATCATTTACCACCTGGTCTTTGTTTATCGTTAGCGCATTCGCTGTACATACATCAATACAGCGGCCACACCGGACACACCATTGCTCAATGTGTAACAGGCGGTCCGTATCCATAACCCAAGGTTCTACTACTTCATGATTAAAATAGGCAAGATTGCGCTCAAGTTCTATAAACGACTTCATCCCTAAGGCAATTGCATCAATATCTTCATTCATAGTCAAAAAATCTAGAGCATTAAGCCATGAATTAACTAAATGGCCACCACCTAATGGCTTCATGGCATAAATGCCCTTACCACAGGCTTTAGCTTGCTTAATGGCTGCAAGCATTTGTCCTAAATCACCACCTTGAATCCCAATACCAGAAATGTTTACCAATGGTGATAGTATCTCTACTTCTGGATAAAGGCAGGCACCTAAAACTCCAGTCACATGGTGTGTAGAAATACCGACTGCTCTTACTTTCCCCGCCTCTCTAGCCCGTAATAAATATTCCAAAGCTGGCCAATGTCCTCGGATGGTGTGTTCGGATTCTTGCTCATGCAGCAGTACAATCGGTACCACATCCACTGCTAATGCCCGCAATGCTTCGTGTAGAGCAGCTTCCATAGCATCAGCTGTGTAGGCGTAAGACTTTGTGGCAATAACCACATCCTCGGACCACCCTTTCAAGGCTGCATGGATATATGGGTAGGTACCATACAATTGGGCGGTATCTATAAAGTTAATCCCAGCCTCAAAAGCCCCTCGGATGAGTTTTGCTCCCTCTTTGATTGGTAACTTTCGTTGTAAGGGACCAATCGTGAGAGAGCCAAAGCATAAATGCGACACTTCTAACCCAGTATTTCCTAATCGTCGATATTCCACTGTTTAGCTCCTCTACTGTAGCACAACCTGTAACCACCGACTGTAACGCGGGAGTCGATTACCAGTACTTTGTTCCACTGTAATCTCTAAAATTTCTGGGTGATTAGCAGCCACCTGTGCCACTTCTTGCACTGTACTCCCTAATAGTCGCTGGGTTATTCGTTCTAGATCAACAAATCCTTGAGCTAGACCGGTAACTGTGAGTGTTAGTCGCCAACCCTCGACGTCCTGCACTGTAATATTTTGTATTTCTAGTGTATCGGGTAAGAGTTGAAAACCTGTGGGGATCACATGTTTTAAAGCCTCTTTAGCTTGGTTTGTTAACTTTGCACTGTCGACCACATAAATCTGTGCGTTACCTACTGTTGAGACACTAACTTCATCGGTTTCTGTTCCCACAACTGTCTGCTCTTTCCAATCCACATCAACCTCTAGAGTATCCTCTAAAACCATACCATTGCCAATTTGTTCGTATAGTTTCGTGAGGGTGAGCTGACGAATTTCCCTTAATACGCTATCCTTAACACGCTGAACATCCTGATCTGTAGCCACTGACAATGTGGTATCTATCCCACCTTGGGTCGCTTCAGGATTGCGCACATCTAATAAATAACCAACAATAGTTTGAATACGGCCGGCTGCAACATTACCTTTTGTCCCACTATTAAGCGCAACAATCCCCACTTCTCCTTGCCCCGCTCGCAACCCTGTCGGCACATCCATAAAAAACTGAGTCTCTACTGCCGGTACCACCACTTCCTTGATTGTCATAAACGGTTCGCCATTACCAGTTTTTACAATCGTTCCTCGCGGTACGACCACGTCCTCCTTATTCTGATTAACCAAGATGACGACTCCGGTTGCCGCTTGGATGCCCACCGTTTTGCGACCCGTTGCTGGGGTTTTACGTGTTACAGCCACATTTGTCTGCACAAGATCCACACCAGCTAGGCGCGAAAACTCGAATATTACACGTTCTGTAAAGTCGCGGTTATTTGGTGTAATCACAACGAGGGCACGAGGCATATTCACATATACTAATCCTAATAGACCACTGATAATAAACAGAAGCACAACAATCCGATCCCTCCACTGTCGCTTCCTTCTACTAGCTTTCTTTCGCTTCTTTTGTGGTGAGTCTTCAGCACTACTAGCATCAGGCTTCGAGGGCGTAGCAGATTTCTCTGGATCATCTTCATGTGTACTAGCGGTCATATCCTGCCACACTTCAACTCCTTGAATCTCAGCCTCTTTAATTACAAGCGGATCGTTTGTTTGTAAACGTAAATCTTTATTAAAATCTTTTGCATATTTAACCAAGAGCTGCATACAATTCCTATCTCGAAGCACTCGGCATTCATCAGGTATAATCATTAGTATTGCTTGGTCTTCAGAACGCTTCATGCGTTGCACAATGGTGTTAATCTCATCCGCAGGATCAATATGGAGAATCATCCGAGCATCGCACCCCCGATAATACCACCCTTACCTGCTTGGACTAGGGCGGCTTGGAATGCTATGCTTTTTGGCGTTACATCCTGCACACTTGTTAAATATTCCTTGGTATCGGCAATACCAAATACTTGCTTAGGTCGTAGTAAGGTAACCTGTGGAACTTGCGAGAATAACCCTGCTTTGACTAATCGTACATGCCCAATAGCCTCAACAATTCCTGGCAACCCACTACCACCGCCACACAGTACAACGCGTGGTGGTAAGGGCGTCCCGTGATACAAATCCCGTAGTGCAAGAATAAGTGCACTCTGCCATATTTCCAGGTCTTCGCCTATAATGGACTCTAATTCCCTTACACCGATGCCTTCTGCATAATCTAGTTTTAATTGTTCAGCATCACGTAGTGTCTTACGAGTATGGGCAGCAATTCCTTTTGTAAATGCCCGCCCTCCCATAGCCATCATCTTCGTTCCCACAATGCCTTTACGCTGAATAAGTGCAATATCTGTGCTTCCACCACCCACATCAATAACCAATGATCCAAACTCATACGCTTCATCTGTTAATGTGCTCGCGGCGACAGCATATGGTTCTGCTACCATAGCGATTAATTCCAACTCAAGGCGGTTGGCAATGCTGCGCATTGCACTTGCATGCACTAAGGGTGCAAAAGTCATAAATAGTGTTATCTCCACATTACGACCTCGAAAATCCAATGGGTTGACGACAGGATACCCGTCAATACGAATACTAACAACGGCTGAATTAACCAGTTCAATATCCATTTGCTTAAAACCTAACTTACTAGCCATCTCGTCTTTGACCGTTTCAAGAGCCTCTTGTTGAGCCCCTTTAACAAACAAAGCTAATTCTTTATAGGTTAAGGACCTCTCTGGTTTACTTCGTTGTTTCTCTACAGTACGTGCAAGACCAGTCACATATTGACCAGCTAATCCAAGGACAACTTCCTTAGGCTTAACTCCTGCAATCACTGAACCTTGCGTCATTGCTTGGCGGCAACAACGAGCCACTCCAGGGATACTAGAGATAGCCCCACCTTCCATATCTGCATAGTCTTGCCTTGCACGTCCCACGCCAAGTACCTTAGCCCCATCCGAATTAAGTTCGATATAAATAGCTTTTACATACTCCGTTCCAATATCAAGAGCTAAGCGATAATGCGGTCCGTTTTCGTGGTTTTGGGTTGGCCATGGATAAATGCGTCGAATCCATTCTTTCAGCATTTTTAGCCTCAATCCTTTTATGGAGAAATTTGTCATTCTAAAATTGGGCACAAGGAATCGGCATAAAACCGATTCCTTGTGATTTATCCTGCCAAAAATGTACTTACCATTTCGTCGAGAATTTCGTCGCGATCTAGGTTCGTAATCAATTCTCTAGCATTCCGGTGACTGGTAATATATGTGGGATCTCCTGAAATTAAGTATCCCACAATTTGTCCCGTTGGATTATACCCCTTCTCCTGCAATGCTTGATACACTTCCAAAAGCACCGCGCTTACTAAGGTTTTACCTTCTCGTAGGTTGCTGCGAAACACAGTAGTTTTATCTTCCATAACCACCGAAGACCCCCTTTGTGGTTGATAGTAACTCTACTACTTTAATTCGCCAAAACTATTTACTTTCCCTTTAACTGCTTAAGGAAGATTTCCTCCGCTTTCTTTAAAGCTTCGTCGAGCATCTCAGGGTTTCGCCCACCCGCTTGGGCCATATCTGGACGTCCCCCACCTCCGCCGCCACAGATTTGGGCTGCAACTTTAATTACATTACCTGCATGCACTTGTTTCCCAGCGATTTCTTTCGAAACCATACTGAGTAACAGAACCTTATCATCACTTCTTGCTCCTAAAAATACCACTCCAGGGTTTAGTCGATCGCGTAAGTTGTCACCTAAGCTCCGTAATTGTCCCGTGTCCGTTAACTCAACTTCCGTCACAACCAAGCGCACCTCTCCCACCACCTGAGCATTCGCCACGAGAGTATCCGCTAAATCTCCAGATACATCTCGTTTTAACTTCTCGATTGCTTGTTCGCAGGCCTTTTGCTGACTAATCAATTTCGTTACCTGATCTAACACACTATCTGGTTTACTCTGTAACTTAAGACTTACTTCCTGTAGAAGCTTTTCGCGCTCGTCTGTAAACTGTAACGCCTGCTTACCAGCGACAGCTTCAATCCTGCGGATGCCTGCGGCTACACTACCTTCAGAGATGATGCGAAAGAGACCAATATCACCCGTTGCGCTAACATGCGTACCTCCACAGAGCTCTTTGGATTCACCCATACAGATTACTCGTACAGTTTTTCCATATTTTTCACCAAATAGCGCCATTGCACCTTCAGCTCTTGCTTCCTCAATACTCATAACTGAAGCGCTTACTGGATCATTTTGCATAATCGCTTCATTTACTTTTTGTTCAATTAACGCAAGCTCTGCTTTTTTTACAGACTCAAAATGCGTAAAGTCGAAACGTAAACGGTGCGGACTTACATAGGATCCTGACTGATTCACGTGGCTACCAAGGACTTCTCGTAAAACCTTTTGCAGCAAATGAGTTACGCTGTGATGACGAGCAGTGTCAACTCGTTCCTTCTGGTAAACCGATGCTAACACTTGATCACCAACTTCTAACCGACCAGATGTGATGGTCCCTTGGTGTGTAATCAACCCTTCAACTGGCTTGCGAACATCCTTGACACTAAATTGACCCGCTTTCGCAGTAATTGTTCCAGTATCAGCTATCTGCCCACCGCCTTCTGGGTAGAACGGAGAAACATCCATCACGATTACAGCAGCATCACCTTGCTCTAGACTATCGACACGCTGATCGTCCTTAATTACAGCAACAACTCGTGCAATTGTTTCTGTCTGCTCATACCCAACAAACTCCACTTGCATGAGTTCGCGTAATTCCTTATATAAGTCAACCTGCGTTCCCAAATACCCCATCTCTGCTCGAGCAGACCGCGCTCTTTGCCGCTGGGCTTGCATAGCTTCTAAAAAGCCCGCTTCATCTAAGGCAAACCCTTTTTCTTCGGCAATTTCTTGGGTTAACTCAACAGGGAAGCCAAAGGTATCGTAGAGTTTAAATGCATCACTACCAGTAATCTCTCGAACACCGTTTGCTTGCGCCTTCGTCATCAGATCCTGTAGGAGAAGCATTCCTTGATCTAAGGTTTCGTGAAACCGCTTTTCTTCTAGACTAACCACTTTATGAATATACTCGCGCTTTTCCACTAACTCTGGATAACCAAGACTCATGTTCTCCATCACCACATCAACAATGTCTAGTAAAAATTCCTGTTGGATACCTAATAAGCGACCATGACGAACTGCACGCCGGAGCAGACGGCGCAACACATAACCACGACCCTCATTTGCAGGAAACACACCATCACACACTAAGAAGGTAACACTTCGCACATGATCCGTAACCACACGTAAAGATACATCATGGGCCGCACTCGATCCGTATGTGGTACGCGCTAACGTTGCGACTCGATCCATAATTGCCCGCATATTATCAATTTCAAAAATGCTTTTTGTGCCTTGGAGTAAGCTTGCAACGCGTTCCATTCCCATTCCCGTATCAATCCCTTTATGGATGAGAGGTTTTAGATTTCCTTGCTCATCTTGCTGGAATTGAATGAAGACTAAGTTCCAAAACTCTAAAAAACGCTCACACTCACAACCTGGTTTACAATTAGGATCGGCACAACCATATTCCAGACCGCGATCGATGTATATTTCCGAGCAGGGACCACAAGGCCCAACCCCAATTTCCCAGAAGTTATCAGCCTTGCCTAAGCGCACTATCCGCTCTTGGGGTACACCAACCTTCTGCTCCCAAATACTAAATGCTTCATCATCATCAAGATAAACGCTGACCCAAAGTTTGTCCACTGGAAGTTCGAGGTGTTTAGTAATGAACTCCCAAGCCCAAGGAATGATTTCTTCTTTAAAGTAATCGCCAAACGAAAAGTTACCTAGCATTTCAAAAAACGTTCCGTGGCGATCTGTTTTCCCAACATTATCAATATCGGGCGTACGTAAACAACGTTGGCAACTAGTAACACGAGGATACTCCGATTTCTCTTGTCCGAGAAAATACGGTTTAAACGGGACCATACCTGCTCCTGTTAGTAATAAAGTAGGATCCCCATGAGGCACCAAGGAAGCACTCGGTAAAATCTGGTGATTCTTTGATGCAAAGAAGTCCAAAAACATCGATCGTAAATCATTGACTGTGGTATACTTCATGAAATCCGCCTAACGCGGCTTCCCCCTCTCGCACTCTCCCCAAAATATAGTACTATTCCTATATTATCCAAAGCCGGAAACCTTGTCAACCAGCGTTATCTAACTTTCCAATAAAGAAGAGCATAAACACGCGGATAATAGCTGCAACAGGAACCGCGATTAACATACCCATGATTCCCATTAATTCTCCTCCAGCTAGGACGGCAAAAATGACCGCAAGTGGGTGTAAGCCCACCCGTTCGCCGATAATCTTTGGGGCCAAAACAGTCGCTTCAATTTGATTTACAACTAAAAATACAAGAAGAACCCAGAAAACTGACATGGGTGACTTTAATAACGCTAATAACATGGTGGGAATGAAACCAATTATCGGCCCAAAATATGGGATGATATTAAATAGCCCAGCAATAAAACCGATAAATAGAGCGTAACGAATCCCAACAATCGCTAGACCCGCTGCAATCAATAACCCAACAAGCAATGAGATCACCAATTGGCCTCGAATAAATCCGTTAAGAACCTTATTCCCCGCCTTTGCTAGGTAATAGATATCCTTACGATACCTATTTGGAATATAAAAGTAGAAATGCCTCTTCAACGGCGCTAAGTCACGCAAGAGATAAAAAGCGAGAAACGGCGATATTACTAAACTTACTAGTTGGGATACCATCCCAACTAGTAAGTCGGCTACCCGGCTTGCAAGTCCCTCTAACAGTAGCTGAATCCGTTGAATAACTAGGTTTATTGAATCCTGAATTCCCTCTGGAATTGGAATGCGCTGAAAGTTTCGCAGTGCATCTTGACCAAAGCCTTCTAAGTTCTTGGTATGCTGGGGCAAAAGGCGTAGTATCTCATCGACTTCACTGGCTAGCTGTGGAACGAGAACCGAGACGATCACACCGACGATGACCCCAATAACTAGATAAACTAAAATAATTGCAGTGGACCTTGGTACCTCCCTCTGCACAAAAACCTCCATTAGGGGATAAGCAATATAGGCAATAATCGAAGCAAAAAAGAAAGGCGTGAGTACGACACGTATACGGTAGAGAAACAGCACACTTGTAACAACAACAATGATGTATAGCCATTTTCGATTGTCCATAGCTTTAGTATAACAAAAAAGAGGTTGGACTAATCCAACCCCTAGTGGCGCATTGCTTGCATTCCATCTTGAATCGCTGATTTACCTGCTTGATACACATGACCTATCCGAGTTGCTTTGTGTCTAGCACTACGCATTGCATTTCTGCCCTGATACCGAATTTTTCGTTGCGTCTTCGTACCATCTAACATGTTCATCACATACATACCAGCAACAGCACCGATGATTCCTGCAAATAGCATACCCTTACCGAAACGTTGACCCATCAAATCTATCACTCCTTGTCTAGCACTAGAACATTGCTGTATCTCTAGTATGTACCATTTTACCTAAAAAAATAACCGTCAGTCTGACGGTTATTTCCACTAACTCACTTTCACTTTAGCCCGATAGTCATCAATTGCCTTCTGTAGAGCATTCGCGGCTAAGTTAGAACAGTGCATTTTTACCGGAGGTAAGCCATCAAGAGCTTCTGCTACCGCATTATTGGAGATTTGCTCTGCTTCATCAATGGTCTTACCAATCACAAGTTCCGTAATTATGCTTGAGGTTGCAATCGCGGCACCGCATCCAAAGGTCTTAAACTTCGCCTCAATAATCCGCCCGTTTTCTACTTTAATCCACAATTTCATGATATCTCCACAGCGAGCATTTCCTTCCTCGCCAACGCCATCAGCATTCGATATCTCTCCCACATTGCGTGGATTTTGGAAATGATCCATTACTTTGTCGGTATACATAACATGATCCCCTTTCTGATAGAAACTACCTATTGTATAACGGTGACATTTCTCGCAAGCGCTCGACAATCGGAGGTAACTCCGCTAAAACTCGATCTATTTCACTCTTCTGCGTATCTTTACCTAATGTCAAACGTAGCGAGCCATGTGCGATCTCATGACTAAGACCTAAAGCTAGCAACACATGGGATGGATCGAGAGAACCGGATGTACAAGCCGATCCACTGGAAGCAGCGATGCCCTTCATATCTAAGTTTAACAACAATGATTCACCTTCAATAAACTGAAAACACACATTAACATTATTTGGTAAGCGACGAGTCCGACACCCGTTCACTTTGACATTCGGGATTTTCTCAAGACCAGTAAGCAAAACATCGCGCAACCTCTGAATATGTGGAATTACAACTTCTCGTTCCGCTTCAGCAAGCTCAAGTGCTTTGGCTAGTCCAACGATAAAAGCAACATTCTCAGTCCCCGCTCTACGTACTCTCTCTTGCCCGCCACCGTGCACTAATGGTGCTAATCGAACCCCTTTACGAATATAGAGAGCACCTACGCCTTTAGGGCCATAAAACTTATGTGCCGATAATGTTAATAAATCCACATTAAGATCGTTGACATTAACAGGCATAGCCCCCACCGTTTGCACCGCATCTGTGTGCAATAGCACACCGTGCTCGCCACAAATCTGACCAATTTCTTGAATAGGCTGAATCGTACCGATTTCATTGTTGCCGTGCATGATGCTAGCTATGATCGTATCACTGCGCAATGCTGCTCGAAAATCATCCACAGATATAATGCCATCTGCATCTACAGGTAAATACGTAACTTCAAATCCTTGTTTTTCCAGCCACTTTACACTATCCAAAACAGCATGATGCTCGATCTGACTTGTGATAATATGCTTTCCCCTGTCACTATATTGCCAGGCAATGCCTTTAATTGCCATGTTATCCGATTCAGACCCACTACCAGTAAACACTATTTCATTAAAATCGGCTCCTATTCTGTTAGCAACCGAAGCCCTAGCATCGTCTAACGTCTTTTTCGCCTCGCGCCCCCAACCATAAATCGTGGATGCATTACCAAACTTATCTGTTAAGTAGGGTATCATTGCTTCCAACACTTCCGTCCGCATTGGTGTGGTGGCTGCATGATCAAGATAAATACGGTCCATATTTTTATATACCCCCTCATTACTATCTTTTAAAAGAACTAGATATGATACATAAACGAATCATCTTTAGCCTGCAATTTCATAGCTTCTTGACAAAGACAGGCGAGGGTCGTATTGTCCAAAACCTCTTCCATACTATCACGCAATCGTTGCCACAGTACTCGGGTTGCACACTTCTCGGTGTGACTGCAACAGCCATCATTATCATCAACGCAGTCCATAGGTGCAATTGGACCTTCTAAAGTCCTGATAATGTCACCAATTCGGACCTCGTCTGGCCTTTTCGCCAATAGGTAGCCCCCCTGAGCTCCTCGCACACTCGTTACTAACCCCGCCTTACGAAGTGTACTGATTAACTGCTCAAGATAATGCTCGGATATCTCTTGACGCTCTGCTATTATTTTTAATGGAATAGGACCCTGACCATAATGGATGGCTATATCTAGCATGGCACGTACTCCATATTCTCCGCGAGTTGAAATTCGCATATTTCATCCCCCTCCAATTCCGAGTAAGTTCCTAGGAATTGATTTACCATAATAATAGCATAAGTAGTTAACCATGTCAACAAAAAAGCAAAGCGAAACGTTGTTAAAAGAATTAGCTTTTTAACCGTTGTTTTATGAAATATTCCAGTCGTTCTTTGATGCTTTTTTCCCGCCCTTGCTCCGTTGGTGTATACAGCTTTTGGTTTTCTAAACCCTGGGGCAGATATTGTTGTGGGACATAGTGATAGGGATAATCGTGGGGATAGAGATATCCAACCCCATTGCCGAGGTCTGCTGCACCCTTATAATGAGTATCACGTAAATGCTCTGGCACTGGCTCTGCTTGATGGGTTGCTACTAATGCGAGTGCTTTGTCTACCGCCTGGCAGACGGAGTTACTCTTGGGAGCTGTGGCTATGTAAATGATGGCTTGTGCAATCGGTATGCGAGCTTCTGGCATCCCGATCCATTCGAGAGCATTAGCTGCAGCTTGAGCTAGTAGCATCGCTGTCGGATCCGCCATACCTACATCCTCGGAGGCATGCACAATTAGTCGACGCACGATGTAGCGGGGATCTTCATTTGCATAGACCATACGAGCAAACCAATAGAGTGCGGCATCTGGGTCGCTACCGCGCAACGACTTTATAAATGCAGAAATAATATCATAATGGAAATCACCAGACTTATCATAACTAACACGCTGTGTTTGCACTGCATCTTCGGTTATCTGCAACGAAACATGACGAATTCCCTCGGAATTCGCCGTCGCAGTAACAACGGCAAATTCAAGCGCATTAAGTAATACGCGGGCATCACCACTCGCTGTTCGAATTAGATGATCGAGAGCATCTGACGCTAGATGTGCATGAAAACTAGCTAACCCTCGCTCCGCTTGGAGAGCCAGATTGGCAATCTTTTGTAAATCACTTGTGTGCAACGGTTTTAACTGAAATATATGAGCGCGACTCAGTAGTGCCTGATTCACCTCGAAGTAAGGGTTTTCAGTGGTTGCAGCAATCAAAATCACATCACCACTCTCCATTGCTGGTAGTAGTACATCTTGCTGCCCTTTGTTTAGTCGTTGAACCTCATCAATAAAGAGAATTGTCTTCTTTTGATGAAACTTGCGCCGCTCCCTACTTTCCTCAATAATTCGCTTTAATTCTGCTACACCAGTGGAAGTAGCACTCACTTGCACAAATTCCGCTTTTGTCTTGTGCGAAATCACGGAGGCTAGTGTTGTCTTTCCTGTTCCTGGGGGGCCATAAAGAATCATTGAACTCACCTGATCTGCCTCAATTGCCTTACGTAGTAACTTGCCTTTGCCTAAAATATGCTGCTGGCCGCTATATTCCTCTAAGTTCCGAGGACGCATACGTACAGCTAAGGGTTGTTCTAACCGATTTTGAGGTGTTGCACTAAAGAGATCCACAATATCAACTCCTACATTCCTAATATATCCCTGATAACTACACTAGCCATCAAATAACCAGCCACAGGAGGCACAACAGCACTAGAGCCCGGAATCGATCGGCGTTTGGTACACACAAATTCTAATTGATCCTTATTGGGGCAAATACAACTCTCCTTACAATTTGTCGCATCGGCTTGGATCGGAAGAGGTAATTCAGTAGAGAAGACAGTTTGGATCCCTTTAGAGATCCAGCGCTTGCGTAATTCCTTCCGCACCACTTTGGCTAAAGGACAGGTATGTGTTTTAGAAATATCCACCACCTCAAGCTTGGTCGGATCTAATTTGTTACCAGCTCCCATTGCTGAAATTACAGGTATACCTTGTCGGTAACACCTCTCAAGCAAATCAAGCTTCGCAGATACAGTGTCAATAGCATCAAGTACATACGAGTAATCTGGTTGCAAAAGATAGTGCGCTCGTTCGGGTTTATAGAACTCCTTATAAACAATAACTTCGCACTTTGGATTAATCGCCTTAATCCGTTCTTGCATTACATCAACCTTAGCCTGTCCCACGGTCGACTGTAGGGCAATCACCTGGCGGTTAATATTTGTGAGACAAACATCATCATAGTCAATTAGTACCAAACGACCCACTCCACTGCGAGCAAGAGCTTCAGCAGCAGTCCCACCCACTCCACCAATACCAAAAACAGCGACTTGCGCATGGGCTAAGCGTTCTAAACCACTCTTACCAATGATTAATTCAGTACGGCTGAATCTGTGTAACAAAACTATACACCTCATTTTCTTGTGCACACAAAAAACCCCCTCTAAAAGGGGGCTAACACCTTTAAAAGCTGTAAGCCGCATAAGCGCGACATCTAATCCTAATTCCCCACCATGCCGTTTTGCTGACCTCTTAATGAACCTGCTCTTGCAGGTGGGTACCCTCCTAATAGTTGCAGGCTTCCCTCAATACCGGGCTTGCTATTCACTACTAGAGATAAGTTCCCTTTGTTATGGTGTTGGCTCATAACAAAGCCAGCTATATCCCGCACACAGCAGGGCTTTATTTGTTTTTATCTTATCACAAAATAACTGACTATGCAACAGTTTGAAACTACCAATTTGAACAACTTCCGATTGAGTGCTAAACGATGACTGTTTCTCATATGTTAAGATATAAAAACGATTAAGGAGGCTAATCCTATGGATCCCATTAGTTCAAGTTTGGTTGATCCCTTAGTAATTCACAAGGTAATCATCATCGCCATGTTAGTAGAAGTCACCACCAATTTCATCAAAATCATAATTCCTAACCTTGAGAAACGCTACATCACCATTGTCGCAGGGTTAATTGGAGTTCTCGTTTCAACCGTAACTGGAGTAGGAATTTTAGGCACTCTCGACATTCCAGTTAACTTCGTCCCACTTGACTATATCCTCACTGGTATCATAGTGTCACGCGGCGCAAATCTTGTCCATGATTTTTCAAAAAGACTCAACCTTTGACCTGAATGTGTAACTCCCGTAATTGCTTCGCACTAACTTCACTCGGTGCATTCACCATGAGATCGATGGCACTCGCTGTTTTGGGAAACGCAATCACATCACGAATTGACTTAACGCCTGTTAACATCATTATGATGCGATCTAAACCAAACGCAATACCACCATGTGGTGGTGCACCATAGTCGAAGGCTTCCAAAAAGAAACCAAATTTTTCATAGGCTTGTTCCATGGTGAACCCTAACGCCTTAAACATGCTTTCTTGGACACTGCGTTCAAAGATCCGAATGCTTCCTCCACCTAGCTCAACTCCATTTAACACTAAATCATAGGCTTTCGCTCGTACTTGCGCAGGGTTGGTCTCTAGCAAACCAAGATCTTGATCATTAGGAGCTGTGAACGGATGGTGGGCGGCTACATACCGTCCTTCATCCTCGTCGTAGAGTAGTAATGGCCAATCTGTTACCCACAAAAATTTCAGAGCCCGCTCATCCATTAAACCTAATTTCTCGCCGAGAAACAAGCGTAACCGTCCGAGTGCATCACAGACAACGTCTTGTTTGTCGGCAACTACTACTAAGAGATCGCCAACTTCCCCTTCAAGGGTTTGCACTATTGACTGTAACTCCTCCTCTGAAAGGAACTTGGCCACAGGAGATTTAATGGTTTCTCCAATATTAAACCACACTAATCCTTTCGCACCATACTCCGTTACTTTCTCCACTAATTGATCAATTTCTCGACGCGAAAAACTGGTTCCACAACCCTTAACGTTGATGCCGCGAATTACTCCACCATCTGCGAGTACGCTGGCAAAAACCTTAAATGTACACGCCTTTAAAATATCGCTTAAATCAACCAACTCTAACCCAAACCGCATATCGGGCCGATCAGACCCATAACGAGACATGGCCTCTTGATACGTCATGCGCAGAATGGGTTCGGTTACCGTCTTATTGGAGTGCTCTTTAAATACGGCTAAAACCATTTCTTCCATTAATTCCATCACATCGTCAGGTTCCACAAAAGACATTTCAAGATCAATTTGTGTAAACTCGGGCTGCCGATCCGCCCGCAAATCTTCATCGCGAAAACAACGAGCAATCTGGTAATACCGTTCAAATCCAGCTAACATCAATAATTGCTTATAAATCTGGGGAGATTGTGGTAATGCATAAAATTGTTCGGAATGGATTCGACTAGGCACAATATAGTCTCGTGCTCCCTCAGGAGTTGACTTAGTCAAAATCGGTGTTTCTATGTCTAGGAAACCCTTGGTCTCCAAGAAATTCCGAACTTGATGAACGACCTTATGACGAATTATCAGTGCTTGTTGTAATTCTTTGCGCCTTAGGTCTAAATAGCGATATTTTAAGCGGACACTTTCATCGACATCTACTTGTTTATCAATGGGAAAAGGTGGTGTCTTTGCTTCTGCGAGAACAGAGATTGATTCAATATATACTTCAATCTCTCCAGTCGCTAGCCCAGGATTATTCTGCCCCTCTGGTCGTCTTTGTACCTTACCTGTCACTGCAACAACATATTCACCACGAAGACCTTCAGCAATCGTATATTGTTCTGCCGTTAGTACTTCAGGACTAAAGACAATTTGGACAAGACCACTGCGATCGCGCAAATCAATAAACACGACGCCGCCATGATCTCTTCTCCGATTAACCCAACCATTTAATGTCACCTTGTGGCCCACTAGATCTCCATTTAACACCCCACAAGGGTGCGTACGTTTCCAACTCATGCTAATACTTGCCCCTCTCTAAGCTTGACTACTGCTTGCTCTACTTGCTCTACATGATTCAAGTCTATTTCTATCTCTTCACTTGTACTCATCTTCCGTAGTTTGGCCCTATTTTGGGCAACTTCGTCCTCGCCAATCACGATTACACCTAGACAATTAAGTTTATTTGCGACCTTCATTTGTGCACGCAAACTTTTTCCCATGTAGTCTAACTCGACCCACAAGCCTTGATCACGTAGTTTGTGGGCAAGGGCAATCGCCACATCCTTGGTTGCTCCCCCAAACTGAGCAAGAAAGAGATCTGGTTTAGGCGCTTGGAAAACAGTGGTCTCCTTTTGCGCAAGGGATAAGAGTACTCGCTCTAAGCCTACAGCAAAGCCAACTGCAGGCTGCGGTTCTCCACCACATTCTGCAACCAAGCCATCATAACGTCCCCCACCGCCAATCGCATTTTGCGATCCTAGAGTTGGGACAATAATCTCAAATACAGTCTTTGTGTAATAATCGAAACCACGCACAAGTTTAGGATTAATCACATACTTAACATCGAGTTGATCCAAATACGTGCGCACTTGGGCAAAATGATCGCCACAATTTTTACACAGAGATTCTGTAACTAACGGAATATCGGCAAGTAAGCTTTGACACTCCTTAACTTTACAATCTAACACTCGGAGCGGATTGCGTTCAATCCGTCCTTGGCATGTCATGCAAAATGCTTCTTGCTGTGCTAGAAACTTATCTTGCAGTGCCTTACGATAAGCGGGTCGACAGTCTGGACAGCCGATACTGTTTATATGTACTTTAAAACCCTCTAAACCACACGCCTGGTATACCTTAATCGGTAAAGTAATCATTTCGACATCTAACATGGGATCAGAACTCCCTAGAGCCTCAACTCCAAATTGCGTAAATTGACGATAACGTCCGGCTTGAGGGCGTTCATAACGAAACATTGCTCCTAAGTAATACACCTTTGCTGGCATTGCTTGGGCATATAATTTGTTCTCTAAAAATGCACGTACCACTGGCGCTGTACCCTCTGGACGCAAGGTCATACTGCGATTTCCGCGATCGATAAAGGTATACATTTCTTTCTCGACAATATCGGTAGTTTCACCGATACCGCGCTCAAATAACTCGGTATGTTCAAAAATTGGTGTGCGTAGCTCTTGATAACCAAAGTTGTGGCATATCTCGCGAATCTTTGCTTCAACTATTTGCCATTTATAACTTTGATCGGGTAAAACATCATTTGTACCCCTTGGTCGTGTTACACTCACTGCCTAGACCCTCCTATAACTCATATCTAATAAATCATAGCATAGCAAGCGAGTGGTAGAATGCCACCACTCGCTTGAAAACACAACTTCGTATTATCTCATTACTCTGTTATCCCTGTTTCAACTGGGCTTTCTAAGTCTGGATCTACTTGCTCATTCTGCTGTTGCTGTAACTTCTGTAACTCATCATGCCAGTTTAACAATTCTTCAATGCGCTTGTCAATTAAATCTGCTTCTTCTTCACGCCCAAGCTGATTCATGATACCTTGTACTTGTAATTGCACTGAAAAATCATTTGGCATTAATTCAGAGGCCTTTAGATAGGCGATCACTGCCTCCTCTTCAAGCTCAGCCTCTTGGTATAAGTTGGCCAACATGAAGAATAATTGACCATCATTTCTTATCTTTTCTGTTGCTGTTACGTATTCTGCTAAAGCACTATCAATGTCATCTAATTCAAGATATACATCACCAAGTGAAGCATACAAATATCCGTCTTCAGGAGTTTCTTCAATCGCTTTTTCATAACTAAGCTTGGCTTCCTCTAACTCACCAGCAATCAAGTGAGTAATTGCAATTAGATGTTTATCGTTAATGACGACACTAGCCGTTTCGCGTAATTCTTCTAACCACCGATTCACAACTCTTTCTTCTTCCGCAGACCGTAAACGGTCAACAATTTGACTCTTTGCGAGTTCAAACTCTTCACCTTCAGCCAATTTACTATCCGTTACCTTGATAATGTGATAGCCAAATTGGCTCTTCACGAGACCACTGACTTCGTTAATTTCCATGTTGAAAATGACTTCTTCATATTCTGGTACAGTGTCTCCACGACCAACATAACCAATATCGCCGCCCGCTTCGGCACTACCATAATCATCACTAAACGCTTTTGCTGCACTTGCAAAATCCATTTCAGCCAATTGTGCAAGTACAAATTCTGCATATTCTTTCGCTTCTGCCCAAGCCTCTTCAGTATCACCATCACTACGAATTAGGATATGACTAGTGCGTACCTCTTCATACTGCTCCTTAATCATCTCGTCACTAATCTCAACTGGACCGATAACTGTACTCCAAAGTTTTTCTTGTTGTAAATCCTGCTCTAAAAGCGTCTTTAATTGCCCTTCTGTTAAGCCTGCCATTTGTAATTGCTGGCGATAAATACTCTCATCGGGAAATCCAGCCTTAATCTGTGCTAAACTATCATTCACTTCGGTTGCAGATACGCTAATATCCCGGTTTTTAATCTCTTGTTCGACCAAAACGCTGTATACAAAGGAATCAAATGTGCGATATTTAATGATTTCGAGCATTCGACCATCCACACGTCCAGACTGAGATTGCTCTTGTTGGAGTTGTGAAATGTAGGCTTGTTGGAAATCGTGATAGGTAATCGGAATTCCGTTTACTGTTGCGATTGCAGCGCGCGCTGAATGTCCTCCCTGCTCACCGCCGAGATAAGAAGACCCTCCAAGATAAATCATACCACCGAGAAATGTAACACTTACAATAATGACGATAATCTTTACTTGTGCTCGTAATTTCTTAAATATCATTAGTATACCATCCCTTTCCATTATCATAAGAATGCATAAGAACATTGTACTGTAAACCACTTGTTCTGTCAAACGGATAAATGTTGCTGAATCTGGCTTTTTTTGGTAACGAGAAACTGCTCTAATTGTTGTCCGTAGGTAGCAGGACACTTAGGATTAGCTAAGCGGTAGACGCCAAGACCTTCACTGACAAGCTTTGTGATGGCTCCTCCCCCCAACCCGATAATGGTCTGGCGCTCTTCCATCATCTGGATATTGTAAATCGATTCCATCCTTGGTTTGGCATAGCCAATATTTTCTAAATCACTTAATATATACCGCTGACGATACAGATAATATGGAGTCATCCCCATACTCGATGCATACTGTGTAGCAAGTGTACTCATAGCTATTCCTTGCGTCTGTGCAACATCAAGCTGGTCCATCTCCTTACGCCAGGTAGCAGCTCGTTTCATGGCTAAGCTATGTACTGTCAAGCAATCAGGTTCTAATTGCTGAAGCTGTACTAGAGTGTGCTCCACATCCTCTTCAGCTTCACCAGGTAACCCCAGAATAATATCGGAGTTGATAACGGGTATTCCAGCTTGTCGAACCTTAGCAAATGCTCTTTTAACATCCAAAGCGCTGTGTTCTCGTCCAATTCGCACTAACGTTTTGTCCTGCATCGACTGCGGATTTATACTAATGCGCCCCACACCTGCTTGTGAAAGTGTCTGAACCGTCGCTTCTGTTAATGTCTCTGGCCTCCCAGCCTCTACCATAAATTCTTTTAAGCCCTCTGTAGCAAAGTACCTATTGATCAATTTCATTAAGTAAATAAGTTGGTTTCCATGAATCGTGGTTGGAGTACCACCACCTAAGTACACCGATTCAATCGGAATCTTTAG
The DNA here is from genome assembly GCA_007116145.1 of Limnochordia bacterium. GTDB lineage: Bacteria > Bacillota > Limnochordia > Darwinibacteriales > DTU012 > CSBR16-88. Next base: position 25,911 of record SKJB01000003.1, read on the forward strand.
TTCCTTTAACAATTCACCCACTTCAATAATCTCATGGCAGAGGGCACGAAAGAAGTCGGGCAGCAAGTGACTATGCGTTGTCATCGGATACGCAGAAAACGAACAATACCCACACCGAGTTGGGCAAAACGGTATTCCTATGTAAATACTCACAGGAGAGTTTGGATGGGCATGGAAATAGCCTCGTTGTTTCTGAATAACATCAAGGACTAACGTTTGCCGCTCCTCGCTTACCCCATAAACTTCCCGTAATAGCTGTCTAATTTCTGGTAGCGTAAAGCCCTTATCGACATATCGATGTACCAGTTTCGTTGGACGCACACCCATAAGAATCCCCCATGGGCTCTCTGGTATATGAAACATCTGGCAAACCACTCGCATAATGCCAAGGCGAATGCGTTCCTTAATGCGATGCTCCCAATCAGTCTCTGTAAACTTCGCTCTCAAGATATCGTGATCATGGTGTTCCCAGTTTACACCCGTACCCGTTAATAGCACTTGTGTGTAAATACCATTGGATTTCCGCTCTGAGATAACAACTAATTCCGTTCCACTACCCCACTGCACTTGCGGCACTAACGATTGCATTTGCTGGACAATCATTGTGTGATACTCAACAGGACACCGTAACTGAAGCTTAATAATTTGCGTTTGATGGGGAATCGGCACCCTCGCTAGCCTACCTCTCTTTGGACTCTAACCACATAGTGACAGGCCCATCATTGGTCAACGTACTTCACTCACGTTGGACTTGCTCGACGTACACTTACTACTCCATCAACTTTGCGTAATCGTGTAATCACCGCATTCATGTGACTGACATCGTGAATATCTACGACTAAATGAATCATCACCCATCCATCCTTGGCAGTGCGCGCATTTACCGCCTCGATATTGGTTTTACCCTCGGATACATTATTCATGATTGTGGTTAATAAATTTACCCGATCGACACCTTTGATCTCAATCTCCACTGGATACGCTTGTGAATCTTCACTATTCCAAGTCACACTAATTTGCCTTGCTTCATCATTAGCTAAGGTCTTAATGTTAGGACAATCTGTGCGGTGAACAGAAACCCCGCGCCCACGTGTGATATAGCCTACAATATCGTCACCAGGTACTGGTGTACAGCATTTTGAAAAGCGAACCAGCAGATTATCCACACCTTTAATCGAAATCCCTTTAGAATCCCGTTTACGCGCCTTTACTACTTTTTCTTGCTTTTTTTGCATATTGCGTTCTTCGAGTTCCTTAGCGACAAGTTTCTGCATTACTTGTAAGGCAGTAACTCGTCCAAACCCAATATTAGCGAGTAAGTCCTCCGATGTGCTGATCCCATACCGCTTTGCGACCTCTACTATCCGTTCATGGTCCATATGCTCTTTAGGTTCAAAATTAGCTTTTTTCAGCTCCCGCTCTAACAACTCTTTACCTCGCAAGAGACTCTCTTCTCGCTGTTCTTCTTTGAGCCAGGCACGAATCTTATTTTTGGCTTTGGAGGTTTTCACAAAACTTAACCAATCTTGGGTCGGTGTTCCGTTTTTGCTCGTTAGAATCTCAATAAACTCACCATTTTTTAGGGTATAATTCAGGGGAACAATACGCCCATTTACTCTTGCTCCAACACAATGATCGCCAATATCTGTGTGAACATCAAAAGCAAAGTCGACTGGAGTAGCTCCTTTAGGTAGCGGCTTAACATCTCCTTTTGGCGTAAAAACAAAGACTTCATCCTCAAATAAATCTATCTTAAAGCTTTCCATAAATTCCTGCGGATCCTTCATCTCTTGCAACCACTCTACTGCTTCTCGTAACCACTGGACTTTATCGTCATACGAATTTCGCTTATTATACCCTTCTTTATACAACCAATGGGCTGCTACACCCTTCTCTGCAATGCGATGCATATCGAAGGTTCGGATCTGGATCTCATAATGTTGTCCCTTCGGACCAATGATCGAAGTGTGTAAGGATTGGTACATATTTGATTTTGGCATAGCAACGTAATCTTTAAACCGACCAGGTATTGGCTTCCACATGGTGTGAATTGCCCCTAGAACTGCGTAGCAATCTTTCACCGATTCTACTAGTACTCGAAGTGCCATCAAGTCATAGATCTCATCTAAGCTCTTGTTTTGGCGTTGCATCTTTTGATGAATACTATATAAGTGCTTCGGTCTTCCATGTAGTTCAGCGTCAATTTCTAATTCATCTAACTTCTCCTGAACGAGCTCCATTACGTGCTGCAAATCACCTTCGCGCTCTTGACGCTTGGAGGAAATCATTTTCACTAACGAGTAGTACTCGCTCGACCAAAGATAACGAAACGCTAAATCCTCCATTTCCCACTTAATCTTCCAGATACCTAAGCGATGGGCTAAAGGTGCATAAATATCTAATGTTTCTCGGGCTGTTTTCTGCTGTTTCTCAACGACAACGTGGCGCAAGGTTCGCATATTGTGTAGCCGATCGGCCAATTTAATGAGAATAACACGAATATCTTTGGCCATGGCAAAAATCATCTTGCGCAGATTCTCCGCTTGGCGCTCATATCGGTCTTGAACAGGTAACTTATCTAACTTTGTCACTCCATCTACCAGCAAAAGGATCTGAACACCAAACTCTTTCTGCAATTCTGCGTGCGTGATCGGGGTATCCTCTAACACATCATGCAATAATCCTGCTGCAACAGTATCCACATCGAGCTCTAATTCCGCTAAGATACACGCAACTTCAAAAGGATGATTAAAATACGCCTCTCCTGAATCGCGTAGTTGTCCCTCGTGAGCATCTTTAGCAAAGTGGTAGGCTTTTTCAACTAAATCCAAATTTGCACTAGGAAAATAAGCCTGAACTCGTTCAATCAAGGATTCTAACTTCAAAGCACCACCCCATTTCCCTTAGTCTTGATACTCAACCAAAGATAGTATATCATAGTCCACTAATTTCCGTCTTCCCTCTAAAAATCCTAGTTCAATCAAAAAAGCACATCCTGTAATTTCTGCTCCCACTTTTTCCACTAAAGATGCAGCGGCACCAATTGTACCTCCTGTGGCCAATAAGTCGTCGACTAAGACCACTTTCATTCCGGCAGAAATAGCATCACGATGGATTTCTAGTGCATCTTGGCCATACTCTAAGTCATATTCCACTCGTAAAATATCTCCAGGTAATTTACCAGGCTTGCGTACAAGCGCAAAACCAAGACCTAATTCATAGGCTAACGGGGCTCCTAAAATAAAACCTCTAGATTCTACACCAACAATGAGATCAACTTGACGTTCTCGGCAAAACTGTGCCATGCGTTTCACGGCTTCTCTAAAGGCTACTGGGTCCTTTAGGAGAGTAGTGATATCTTTAAAGCTAATTCCTGGTTTCGGAAAATCGTTAATCACTCTAATTTTATCCTGTAAATTCATGTAAGAAACCCCTTTCCAGGCATTGCTGTAAAAACTTCAAATGCTGTGCGCGCTTTTTCATACTCTTAGTATACAAAAGAGAGGAATTTAAGTCTAGCTTCGAATCGGGCTTCGGCAAAATTGTAATCCCGTCGTCTGATTTTTGGATTAAGCCTAGTTCAACAAATATCTGAATGGCTAAGGATACATCTGTCGTTTTCCCTAAGTCAGTTGCTAGTTTGTGTAAATCAGCCTCTAATAAACTGCTCTTACCACTTCTAACAATACTACGATAAACCTGGGCTAAGCACTCTCGTGTTGGAAAAGTCCGCTGAAAACGACTCTGTAACGCCTTACGATCTTCCTCACCATACAGTAGCCAAAACTCTCCATGTGCTCTGCTTTGATTCAGCAGGAAATTTAATTGTGCGAAACTAGGAGGTAGTCCGTAACACACGACATGATCCCATTGAGTTTCCCAGGGTATAAGTCCAGTAGAAACCAACCATCGAATCTGCTTCTTCTGTAATAAATCTAGCAACTCTTTGCGTTCATCAATCGTTAACAACTGATGCTCAAATCCTATGTAGCTTGTATCACCAACCATTCTAATTCGTAATTGGCGCGTCACGGCTAAAACATCAGCCGCTGTGGGCACATAAATTAGAGCGTTAGTACTCTGTGCAATACCCTTAAGAGGTTTTAGTTTGTCCCAAGTATTGCGTAAATCTCTTATTTGACGACTTTTCTGCTCGCCCTGTGGCGGAATGTGCGCTACACCACAAACTTCCTGGTAGTTCGTAGGAAGATCCCACGGATACCGACGCTTAATCCAGTCCTCAATATAATTAGTGATTAGAGACTCCGTTTGTAAATCCTTTAAGACAAGCTGGAGTGCATATCCATTACCACTATTGATTTGCGGTGTAACAGCAAATTTCATCGCTTCTAGATATCCCGCAACCTCCATCATCCGTTGGTACATCCCAAAACCAATCGCTTCCATAATTATTCCATTCTCGTCCTGAAGTTGGCATATTAAATGCGTACCCTCTTTGCCGATGGAACGAGTGGATATCACCGATCCTGCAACTTGTAATACTGGCCCTGGATTTCCCATACCAAAGGGTTCTAAATGGTTTAACTCCTCCATAAACTGCTCATCAATGGCGGGAAATGGTAATTCGGTATCCAAATGAATTTTTGGAATAAAATCTTCTGCGGTTAAGGATGAGACTACAATTTCTCCAAGCATCTCTCGCAATGCGTCAACTTTTTCTGCTGCAATGGTTAAACCCGCTGCCATCTCGTGACCACCATACTTTATGAGTAGAGCGCTACATTTACTCAAGCTGGCAAAAAGATTAAAGCCCGCTATGCTTCTTGCGGAAGCTTTACCGATCCCTTTTTCGAGTGCAATAACAACAACTGGACGATAGTACGCCTCGACTAATCTTGACGCCACGATCCCAATCACACCAGGATGCCAATTCTCACTAGCAACCACAATCACGGGATCTTGGTCCCAACCATTCTCCTCCACTAGGTTCTTAGCCTGCTGACAAATATCTGCTTCTGTTAATTGTCGCAACTGATTCTCTTGATCCAGTAACTGCGCTAGTCGCCTAGCTTCAGCAGCATCATCCGTTAAAAGTAAAGAAACTCCCCGCTTCGGCTCACCCATACGACCTACTGCATTCAGCCGTGGCCCGATTTTATAGCCAAAATCCATAGCTTTATACGGTTTACGTACTTTGCTAACAGTGAGTAGCGCTTGCAAACCAACAGATGAAGATTTTGCTAATTGGGTCAAACCCATTTTAACGAGTATCCGATTTTCATCCACTAAAGGTACCAAATCGGCCACAGTACCTAGTGCGACAATATCCAGATATTCCTGAAAATCTTGCTGATAACGCTCTCCAAGAGCCTGCGCTAATTTATAAGCCACACCCACTCCACACAATTCTTTAAATGGATACAGACATCTAGGTTGCTTAGGATTAAGAATACCCACTGCCTCGGGCAAAATCGGTCCAGGTTCGTGATGGTCTGTGATAATTAAGTCTAAGCCAAGTTCCTTCGCATAGGCTGCTTCTGCAACTGCAGAAACCCCACAATCAACAGTCAGAATCAACGAACAAGAGCGAGCTGCTAGTTCATGGAGGGCTTCTTGATGCAGCCCATAGCCTTCCTCCATCCGATGGGGGATGTAATAATCTACGGTTAGAGGTTCTTGCACAAGTCTGCGTAATACCTTGACTAATAAAGCTGTTGATGTCTGACCATCCACATCATAATCTCCATACACAGTTATGCGCTCTTGATTACGAATTGCTTGACAAATGCGATCGACAACAGTCTCCATATCTTTCATAAGCCAAGGTGCATAGAGGTCCTTGTAACCACCATAGAGAAATTTTTTCGCTTCGTCTATCTCTCTAATGCCACGATTAGCAAGTAACCGAGCGGTTATCCTTGATATTGACAAGCCCGTCTGCAACAGATTAACACTCTCATTATTCGGTCGTAAACGCCATTGCTTTTCCATATCATCGTCCCCCTAACCATGTTTAGTTCTGCATAGAGGAAAAATGTCCTGCTATATCCAATCGCCAGTTTCTTGATTTTTTGGTTCAGGAATAGTATGATGAGATAAACGACTCTAAGGGAGGTAATCTAGTGGATGTAGTCGAACGCATTCTCATAAGCGAAGAAGAGATCCAAGCACGAATAAAAGTACTGGCAAAAGAAATCTCTCAGCAATACCAAGGTGAGACCATCTGTCTACTCTGTATCTTAAAAGGCGGGTTAATGTTTCTAACGGATTTAGCCAAGCAACTTACAGTACCTGTTACCTTTGATTTTATTGGCATCTCCAGCTATGGTAACGCAACCAAATCCTCGGGCATCGTGCGGATTACAAAAGATTTAGAAGAAAGTATTGAGAATAAACATATCCTAATTGTGGAAGATATCATTGACTCTGGCCTTACTTTAAGCTACTTGGTTAAAAATCTAGAAAGCCGTAAACCCGCTAGCGTTAGAATCTGTACGCTTCTAGATAAGCAAATCAACCGAGAAGTGGACATACCCATCGATTACGTCGGCTTCCTAGCACCCGATGAGTTTCTCGTTGGTTATGGCTTGGATTATCAAGAACTCTACCGCAATATTCCTTTTGTATTTGTGCTAAAATCGGATTACTATGCTAACTAGTTTAGTTATGACTAATAGCGACCAGAACGCAAAATGGAAATGAGTAGCCATAAACCAATCAAACCCGCTAGCACAAAACCAAACAGACCGATGATAGGAATTTGCATGAAGTGAGGCCCTTGGTCGATATTAAGTAGGAGTGATGAACCAACAATTAGCGCCCCAATAATAATCCCAAACGTGACTCGATTGGATATAATGTCCAATCGGTTAATCAATTTATCCAAACCAACATGCTGAAAGCGCACCTGAAACTCTCCATCATTTACAGTATGTAATAGCGCATCTAGTTCTGTCGGAAGGCGCTGAAAAATCCGGCTCCAGTCTGAGAGGTTGTCGATGGTCCGATTAGCGACACTATCTATACTATAATGCTTCTTTACCCAATCTTTCGCAAATGGTTCCGCGAGTTCCATACTGTTGAAGTTAGGAACAAGCTTTGATCCTACTCCTTCAATGGTGACTATGGCTTTCACTAACAAGAGCAAATCAGAAGGAAATTGGAGCGGATGGCGCCTGATTAAATCCAATAGGTCCTCTGCAATTAATGGAAACCGCAACTCTTTTAAATTTTTTCCGTAGTGAATATCGATTAGCTCAACCACGTCTAAGCGCATCTCACGTGAGGGTTTTCCCACAAAAGCATCTAAATCAGCTAATACCTGAATCAAGGTATCTACATCTCGTTTGGTAATGGACACTAGTAAGCGCGCGAGAGATTGCATGGTTGCCTTGTCAATTCGACCGACTATACCAAAGTCAACAAAGGCAATCTTCCCGTCCTTAGATATAAGGAGGTTGCCAGGATGGGGATCACCGTGAAAAAAACCATGCTCGAAAATTTGTCGCATGATAGCCTGAGCGATGTTACTCGCTAGCCTCTGCAGATCATGGCCTTGTTCCCGTAATCGATCGAGATTGTTTACTTTATCTCCGCGGATATACTCCATGGTTAAAACTTTATCCGTGGAAAATTCCCAATAAACTTGAGGGACAACAACAGTGTCATCCCCCTGAAAATTCTGGGCAAAGCGCTCGATATTTCTGCCTTCTTTACTATAATCAAGCTCTTTGCGTATTAGACGCGCAAACTCATCCACTATTGCAACACTGTCAAAAGCATCTTTCGCTAAACGCTCTTGTAACGCACGGGCAAAACCATAGAGAATCTCTAGGTCTGTCCCAATTATTCTCTCCACTCCAGGTCGACGAACTTTAACCACGACTTCTGTGCCATCGATTAAGCGGGCAAAGTGCACTTGACCGATGGATGCAGCAGCGAGAGGAGTACTCTCAAAACTACTAAACAACATTTCCAAAGGCTGCCGGAGCTCACTCTCGACTTGGTTCTTTATTTTTACAAACGAGATAGGAGTGACGTCATCTTGTAAACGCTCTAACTCTTGAGTAATATCAGGAGGTAGTAAGTCGGCTCTCGTGCTCAACAATTGGCCAAATTTAATAAATGTCGGGCCTAGGGTCTCTAATACCATACGCACTCGACTACCAAGCGACAGCAACTGTTCGTGATGACGCTTCATTGCTTGTATTCTGCGTAACGGAGGAAGAACATAAATCAGCCCTGTTTGTTGCAATAGGTAACCAAATCCGTGCCGTAATAGAACTTCGCCAATTTGCCGATACCGTTGAATATGCCGATAACGCCGATTAATGGAAAAGGGCATTGCTTTCACTCTCCTAGCTTGGCCTCTAGTGCCTCTACACGCACAACTAACGCTTGATAGTCCGCCCTAGAAACCAAACCCGCTTGATCGATCATCCTCTGTACCTCTTTCTGGATACGGGTGCGTACTTCCTCTCGCTCACTATCAACTCGTTTCATCCACGTATCGAGTAGCTCTCGCCCTTCTTCCTTACTTAACTCACCTTCTTTTACCCATTCTTCTATCAGTGCATCCGCCTTCTCTTTAGTAAATACAGCCAAGCCTAAACCCGTGACAAGTACTTTACGAGCCGCTTCATAAATCATAGAAATCTCCTCCTTTCATATCCTATTATATCACAAAACTCCAGAGGTATTTCCTCTGGAGTTTTAAAGTTCTCTGTAATTACTTATTTGTGATGCTTGCTACTTGCGAAACTTTTTTCTTCTGTATTGCTAACGTCCATTCAAGCCAGACAGGACTTGCCACAAATATGGAAGAATAGGTTCCAGCTAATACTCCAATTACTAAGGCAAATGCAAAATCACTAATAGAAGATCCACCAAAGATAAAGAGTAATGTCACTACAATTAACGTAGTCAAGCTAGTATTAATTGAACGGGAGAGTGTTTGGTTAAGGCTCTTATTAACAACCTCTTCATACGTCTCTTTCTTTCGTAAACGAAGATTTTCGCGCACTCGATCAAAGATAACGATGGTATCGTTGATTGAATATCCGACTACGGTGAGAATTGCTGCCACAAAGGGAGAATTAATCTCACGTCCTGTTATCGCAAAAACCCCTAAAACTAAGATTACATCATGCAAAACAGCTATAATAGCGGCCACAGCAAAACGATATTCAAATCGCAAAGATACATACCCTAAAATACCGAAAGCAGCAATGAGTAGAGCCCAAAAAGCTTGGCGTACCAACTCTTGTCCAATAACCGGACCAACCATCTCTGTTCGGCGTTCAACTAAACCACCAAAAGCTTGATCGAGCGCTTGGTCCACCTCTGCAATCTCATCATTAGCTAAAGTACGGGTGCGAACCATAAAATCATTAGGACTGTCTAAGCGTTGAATGACTGCTGTGCCAATGTCTAAATGACTTAGTTGCTCGTCAGCCAACACAGCACGAATAGTTTCCGTTGTAATCATTCCATCAACTCGCCGTTCCATCAGTGTTCCGCCAGTAAAATCTATGCCTAGATTTAAACCAGGAAAAACTAAGAAAATGACTGAAAGCAACAAAAGAACAGCCGAGACCGTAAAAAACTTGTGACGTAAGCCTACAAAGTTCATCTAGACACCCCTTTCATAGCGAAGTAACGAGCCATTTTTTCTGGGTTTATATCAACTACAGTTGTCACTAGGATGCGGGTAATCACAATCGCTGTAAACATACTGGCCAAAATACCAATACTTAGTGTAACCGCAAAACCACGAACTACACTAGTTCCAAAGTAGAATAGTACCCCAGCAGTAATCAGTGTCGTGATATTCGCGTCAAGAATCGTCCTAAACGCTCGGGCAAATCCAGCCTCAATAGCTGGGCGCAGACGCTTACCATTATTTAGTTCCTCTTTAATCCGCTCAAAAATAATTACATTCGCATCCACAGCCATACCGATAGAGAGAATAAAACCAGCAATGCCTGGCAATGTTAGTGTAGCGTTAATTCCAGCTAGAATCGCTAATACTAGAATAACATAAATTCCTAAAGCTACATCGGCAATTAAACCTGGAAGCTTGTAATAAAATAACATATACAGTAAAACAAGCATTATACCAATGGCGCCAGCTTTCGTACTACGATCAATGGAATCTCGCCCTAATGAGGGACCAACATTGCGAATTTCCATTACTTCCATGGGTACCGGCAATGAACCACCCTGCAATAAAACTGCTAGATGACGGGCTTCTTCATGGGTAAACGACCCTGTAATCTGCGCTTTCCCCTCTAAAATAGGTTCTTGAATCGTCACTCTTTGTAAAACCTCTCCGTCAAGCATAATGTTGGTTAACTGCCCTTGAAACTGGGTTGTTAACTGTCCGAATAAACGAGCTCCTTCACGATTAAACTCCAAATCGACGGAAGGTCGTCCAAAGCGATCTGCTCCTAATTGGGCAGACTCTAAATAGGCACCCGTCAACACAGTATTACCAAAAGGATCTTTAAATTCTAACAAAGCTGTGCGACCAATCGTATCAATTGCCTGCTTTTGATCATGAACGCCTGGCAATTCTACAATGATTCTTCGGCTTCCTTGTCGTTGGACAATCGGTTCGGCTACCCCTAATGCATTAATTCTTCGTTCGATCACAGCCAACGCACGGCGTACACCTTCATCGGTAATTGGACTATCTGTGTCTTGCGCTTCCAATACCACATGTACTCCACCTTGTAAATCTAACCCCAAATTCATGGGCGTTTGGGTGAGTAAAATTCCAGCAACTACCGTAATAACTAATATTATGCCAACTCTCCAAGCACTTCCTCTTCTCAAGGCGCTTCCTCCTTTATTTCAGGGTTTAATCACAGACAAAACCATTATATATCCATCCTAACAGCTTGTCAACGGAAAGCTAGCAATTCTCTTTGCTAATCTGTTCGAATTCTCTGACCTAATATGGTATCTACATGATTTATTAATTCTGTCGGTGTAAACCCATCTGTCTGCACAATTAGGTTCGCATGAACGAATGCATCATGTAGTAAGAACTTCTGTCGCTCGTATTTCTCCAGGCCCCAACTGATTCGTTTCCGTTCTCTAATTGTTGCATATTGGCAGTTAAGGTAAATAATAAAATCTGGATTTCGCCTCTGATATACATACGGTGATACCGAGTGTTCTTGTGCAAAACTGCGAGCATTATACCCTAAAGCTTGTAACCCCTGTGACAAGGTGGATTTTCCAGCTGCACAGACTCCAACAATAATTATTAGTGGTTTTTTATCCATTCCACTCATCGCTTTCCGTTTTACGCCTCAGAAAGGATAATGCACTGTTAAACGGCGTTTACCTAAACCTTTATCTAGATCTCTAATACCCAAAATAGCTACAACCATGTCATCGTGAGGCTTACCTCGATCTTTTGCGATCGCATAGTCCATTAAGTGACTAGCTATCCACTGCGGATCTGGTTCTGCCTTGCTGACCAGGCCATACACATAATCTAGTGAAAAACCATCATCACCGTAATACCTCCCTGCATGGATAACCCCATCGGTAAAACCAAGCAAAGTCGTTCCAGGGTAGAGTGGCCATTGGGATACTGAAGGTTTATTGGTCTTATGCACTCCAATGGGATTTACACCCGCATCGAGACAGCTTGAACCATCATGATGTCCAATAACAACCGGAGAATTAGAGTTACGCGAAATAATTAAAGTGTTTGCTTCTAAATCTGCTGTGAGAATAGTTACTGTTGCCGACACCCTGCCATCGCGCTGGGCGTATAAATAGTCGCTAATAGAACGCATCACAACACCGTCTCTAGCTCCATCACCAATTAGAGTGGCAGCTTTTGTGGCTACTTGATGGCTAATGCGTTTTGCTGATCGACCATGGCCTTGTCCATCAACGATAACTAGCGAGAGTCCACCGCGTGGTCTCTCTACCACTTCTACAGTGTCTCCACTATCGGATACTGCATACTTACCTACCTTTGCTATTCCTATCTGAATCTCCACACAAAGCCCCTACCTTATCATTTCCTTACCGCCATTCGGATTCATTTACTGCACGCAACCAGTGTTGTTGGATCGCATCCTTATATTCTGCGCTTGGCAGAAACATCACCAAATACACAACCACATCATCTTTTGAAAAATAAACAGATCGTAACATATGCTTCCTACCATCAGGACCAGTTGCTTCCAAAGCATAGAACTGAGCAGGCAAACCGTTCGAGGTATTGATAATCCGATTCGATAGCACCGTAACATCCTTAAGCACAGCACTCCAACGTCCAGCCACAAATTGCTGTACTTGCGCAACCTGCATTCCCTCTTTACTCCCAATCTGAATCACCGCATCACCGTTCTTCGATGCTATTTCTAACACCGTATGGCCCAGATATTTCTTTAGCGGCAAATAGCCTACCCAATCGCTTAAATCACTTGGAATGGCAACATCAAAACTAGAATTATCTCCTACATGCAATCGATACCACCAGTAGCGCTCATCGTTATGGATATAGAAAGATCCCGCCAACACAATACCGTTTGCCAGTAAAACCGTAATCAACGTTAGAACTACAATTTTCCGCGATTTCACGTTTGGCCCCCCTATTTGCTTAAAAACCACCTTACTAAGGTGGTTCTGCTACGACTTTATCACCGAACTAATCCCAGTCCGACTAACCTTAATCTCAACTTTTTCTGCAATTTTTAGTGCGATATAGTCTTCTTTTACTGCTGTTATTTCGCCGTAGACACCGCCTACAGTAACAACCTTATCACCTTTTGCTAGGGCACTAAGCATACTCTGCCTCTTCTTCTGCTGTGCCTGTTGCGGTCGAATCAATAAAAAATAGAAAACTGCTATCATGATGATAAATGGCAAAAACATCTGCAGTACTCCTGGTCCTGTTAATCCATCTGCTTGTAGAAACACGATTCCACCCCCCTTATTAATCATCTCGCCTCTATTTTTCTCCTCAACCCTAGTTTATCCTGCATATTGCGAAAAAAAATGATTGCGAAACTCTACCAATCGATCTTCACGAATAGCCTGACGAACATCCTCCATCAAGCGAAGTAAGAAGGCGATATTATGAATACTTGTAAGACGCATGCCTAATACTTCCTTTGCTTTAATCAAATGGCGAATATAAGCTCGGCTATAGTTTTGACAGGTATAACACGTACACCCTTCTTCAATTGGCAAAAAATCGCGCGCAAACGGTTTGTTGCGAATCGTGAAATTCCCGGATCGGGTCATCACGGTGCCATGTCTAGCTATCCGAGTCGGCAACACACAATCGAACATATCAACACCACGCATAACACCTTCAATCAAACAATCAGGAGAACCCACACCCATTAGATACCTTGGTTTGTGACTAGGCATTTCAGGAATTAAGTCATCAAGCACCTCATACATGATATCTTTGGGTTCTCCCACACTTAATCCGCCAATGCCATATCCAGGAAAATTTAAGTCCCCTAGTTCCTTGGCACTCGCTTTGCGGAGATCCTTATACATTCCACCTTGCACAATTCCAAATAAGGCCTGATCGGAACGTTTATGATAGTCAAGACAACGCTGTGCCCAGCGACAGGTTAGATCTTTGGATTGTTTTACGTACTCATACTCCGCCGGATAGGGTGGGCATTCATCAAAAGCCATAATAATATCAGCTCCAAGCTCCATTTGAATATCCATCGCCTTTTCAGGGCTAATAAAGTGTTTGGCACCATCAAGATGGGACCGAAACTCAACGCCTTCTTCAGTAATCTTGCGGATTTTACTTAAACTAAAGACTTGAAAACCACCACTATCTGTTAAAATCGGGTTAGGCCAATTCATGAACTTGTGCAATCCACCAGCCTCCCCAATTAAATCACTACCAGGTCGAAGATAGAGATGATAGGTATTGCTGAGAATTATACTAGCCCCTGCCTCTTCTAACTCATGGCGCGTCATGGTCTTTACAGTGGCTTGTGTGCCTACAGGCATGAATACGGGTGTCTCGATCAGCCCATGGGGTGTAAGTAACTTGCCCAAGCGGGCACGGGAATCTGGTGCTGTTTTTTCTACGGTGAATGTAATTGCCATTATCTGTACTCCTTACCGATCCCCTATTTTTGTAGTAACATCGCATCACCGAAACTAAAAAAGCGGTAGTTTCCTCTTAACGCTTCTTTATATACTCTTTGGATCATGTCAGACCCAGCAAAAGCAGAAACTAACATTAAAAGACTCGATTTCGGCAGATGAAAATTCGTTACTAATGCATCGACTATCTGAAACTGATAGCCAGGATAAATAAAAATATCCGTCCACCCTGATCCAGCCTTCACACAACTATTGCCCACGGCTAGTGTCTCTAATGTGCGCACCACGGTAGTTCCGATGGCAATGACACGGCCACCCTTAACTTTACAGGCATTAATCTTCTGGGCATTTTCCTCCGATAAGCGATAAAACTCGGCATGCATCTTGTGATCTGCCACATCATCTACTTGTACGGGACGAAAGGTACCCACACCAACATGTAATACCAAGGGAATAATGGGAACACCCATTGCTTCTATCTGGTCGATTAACCGCTGTGTAAAATGTAGACCTGCGGTGGGAGCCGCCACTGAACCTTGTTCCTTTGAGTATACAGTTTGATAGCGCTCTTTATCTGTTAGTTGCTCTGTAATGTAAGGTGGGAGTGGCATTTCGCCAAGCTCTGCTAAAACATCCTCAAATACTCCTTCATAAATAAATTCCACGATCCGACCACCCACATCAGTTTCGGAGATAATCTTGGCCTGTAACTTGCCGCCAAAATCAAAAATGCGTCCGATTTTCGCCCGTTTACCTGGTTTTACGAGAATTTCCCATCGATTATCGGTAAGTGGTCGTAATAAAAGGAACTCCATTTTTCCGCCAGATTCTATGGCAGTACCATATAATCTAGCTGGAATGACTCGAGTCTCATTGATAACTAAAACATCATTTGGAGTAAGATAATCAGCGAGGTCATAGAAATACTTATGCGATATCTGTTCTTTTGTGTAGGAAACCACCATTAGCTTCGAATGATCTCGTGGTTCTAAAGGTGTTTGCGCTATCCGATCTGGTGGTAACTGATAATCGAAGTCTGCTACTTTCATATGTGGCGTCACTGACCCCTTTCAACTATTATTCGATAATGAATGTAGGCTATGGAGCTGCCCTGGTCAGACTCATGGGGGTAAGAACCGGCCTTGTTACATGGAATTCAAACATTTGTACCTCACCATTACGCTCAAGCGTGGTAGTGACGACTGTTGATCGACTGCGTGTACCCTCTGAATCGACAACCGGTTCATGCCGCTCCACATATACAGCAATATAGTGTGCGGGAGTTATTCCTGCTCTCCGCACCTCATGACGAACATCCACGGGCACCTGCCACACGCTTACCTCCACTTGATAAAAGACGGAAAATGCATCACGCACTGCGCCTTCTAACTGAGAGGATATATCCGTTTCTCTTCGCTCTAGCCTCATGTGTTCAAGCTTTTTTAGTTTCGAATCCGCTTTTTCATCTGTGGTAATCGTGACGGTAATTTCATTCTCCCCGACCCGTAAATATCCATCGATTTCGGCCTGGGAACCAATGATCTCTATCGCTTGTTTAAACGGTCGTCCGATGACATTCGTTTTACTTATAAGTGTATGTCCTTCATCATTGATCCCTTCCACACTCACAACACGTTGCTCTCTATTTAAAGCTAACTCAATACTTGGGTTAATGTCAAGTGTCACAAAATATGATGCTTCCATCCCCCCCGGAATGGGTAGTGAGTCGTTAACTACACCCGCCGATCCTACAATAGCAAGAAAGACAACAGCAGCCATACTCCACTGCCAAAATGTAGGACGTTTCTTTAGGGTAAAGCAGATCTCTTGCCCCACACAGACGGGCTTACTAAAAGGAATTCGCATAAATTCCCCTTGGGAAGTCAAAACAATGACTTTATTCCGGGCTGCCATTTCAACGACAATCCCTTTGCCCCTCTTCATGCATTACCTCCCCCTTTTAAACTGTGCGTTTCAAATACTCTTGTAGATATCTGAATTCGCCTACTAGAATGAGTGTCAGTGTTATAATATATTTCCGTTGACGCTCTAGCGTTTTGCGACTTACACCGACTCGCTTTTCCAATTCCTTGAGCGGTAACGATCTACGACTTGTTAAGTATGACATCAACTCAGGATCACTTGCCAGTATCTGGGCTACCTCGAGGGCCCGTTCTCTAGCATCTTTATGCTTTGGTGCAGTCTTTAGAAGATCCGCAAACAACACTCCATAATTACTCAATAACTGGTTAAGCCGAAAAATCTCCTCACGCCGTTCTTCAGCTTCATGTTGAATCCGGAGTACTCCTAGAGCTTCCTTGGACTCGATTTGCTGTAAATAAGCATTTTCATGTTCTTCCGATTCCAATGCCGATATCGGTATTTCAATCTGCCCTTTACTACGACGACGAAAGAAGTCTATCATACGGCGTTTAATGACTATCTCGGCAAAACTTATAAAAGAAGAACCTGCATCCTTCTTATACGCTGTGATAGCCTCATCAAAAGCGAGCATTGCAATACTCGCTTCATCATCCCGGCCAAGTACCAAATACTTCCTCGTAGAACTTGAAGCTACTCGCAAGTAAAAAGGACGGTAATCCCGAATCAATTGTTCGCGAATTAGTTTATTGCCATTTTGAGCTTGTTCAATTAAGTAACCGATTTCTGTTTGCTGTTCATTCTTAAGTAGGTTAAGTGCCATTACAATCGACCCTCCCTTATAGCTCTTCGTTATGTATTACACCCTTTATTAGGGTAGTCTTATTGATACCCTAATTCATGTAAAGACCCAGGCTTGTCTCGCCAATCCTTTTTCACTTTTACCCATAGGTCTAAAAAAACTTTCGCTCCTAATAATACCTCAATCTGAATTCTGGATCCAGTTCCGATCTTCTTGAGCATTAAGCCGCCTTTCCCAACAATAATCCCTTTCTGGGAATCACGTTCCACATAGATCGTAGCTCGAATGCTAATTATGGCCTTTCTCGGATTCTCCTTCATCTGATCAATATCAACCGCAACGGAATGGGGTACTTCTTCTTCCGTATGAAGCAAAATCTGTTCACGGATAAATTCGGCGATAACAAAGCGTTCTGGGTGGTCTGTTATCCAATCGTCTGGGTAATACTGTGGTCCTTCGGGTAAGTACTCAAATAGGGTACCAACTAACAATTCTAGGTTCTCTTTATTCATAGCAGATATGGGTATAATACTCGCAAAGTTATACTTTGCGCTAACTTCCTCTCTAAATTCCTCCTGTTTGCTCTGAGAAACTAGATCCATTTTATTTGTCACTAAGATTACTGGCGTTTCAGCAGACTTTAATTCTGTTAAGATATAGTCATCACTCTTTCTCCAACCTTGAATATCGACTAGCATACAGACAGCATCCACCTCTTTCAGAGCCAAACGAGCCGCCTTAACCATGTATTCGCCTAACTTATGTACAGGACGATGAATCCCTGGTGTATCCAAAAAGACAATTTGTCCCGCATCCTTTGATAAAACAGCTTGAATGGTATTTCTTGTGGTCTGTGGTTTATTCGATACGATAGCAATTTTTTGACCTAATAATGTATTTAATAACGTAGATTTACCTACATTGGGGCGACCAACAACAGCCACAAACCCACTTTTATACTGAGACATAGAAATCCTCCTAAGGACAAGTTAATTCTAGTGTTAAATATAGGCGATCCTCACCAACCCCATATTCATTGGGCAAGAACTCCATCTGAACATAGTTACACTTCGTACAATATAGATGCAGAGCTTCGGTGTTATTTGGATCTACGGTTAGACATACCTTTGTGAACCCTTGTTTTCTTAAACTGGAATGAGCTGTTGACAACAGCTGAAATCCTAACCCTTGTCCACGATGATCTTGGTGAACCGCTAGTCCAAATAAATAAGCAGTAGTTTCATTGTGGAAATCTCGCATAAACTCGGCGACTGCCGCAATATGTCCGCTATTTTCCAAAACAAAGACTTGTCCATGACGTAAAAAAGGCATTAGAAACCAGTGATTCATACCTCCACTACCAAATGCTTCTTGTTCTATGGCAATAATCTGGGCAATCTCAAACTCATTTTTACTTACAAGTTCTTTAAATATATAATCCATTTAAACATACACCCTCATAGCAGTTCCTTTCTGCTAAAGCTATCTGGGAGCAACTGGGATATTTTGCGATAAGCAATGTCTCCTTGTAAATTAGCCAAATAAATCTCTACCTCATCATCGAAAAACTCCATTAAAACCTGACGACAAACACCACATGGTGCACAGCCTTTGGCTGTATCAGCGACAATGGCAAGAGCCACAAACTCCCGTTCACCTTGGGATATTGCATTAAAAATCGCCGTACGTTCCGCACAATTTGTGGGACTGTAGGCCGCGTTTTCAATATTACAGCCTAGGTATATATTACCACTCTTTGCTAATATGGCTGCCCCCACCTTAAATCCTGAATAGGGCACATATGCCCTTGTCCTTGCTAACTTGGCATGTTTTACTAATTCTTGAGGACTCATAGAAAAACCTCCATTTTTCTGTGATTAATCCTATTATACCAAATTTTGATGCATACCACTAGTGGATTAGCTTCCAACCCTGGGAACTGCCAGCTATAAGTGGGATTGAAAAGGGGTAAAGCATGAGATCATCCCTTCATCTGAAAAAAGAACACGGTCACTAGAATTCCTAATAACGCTCCGACGACAACTTCCCAACGAGAGTGAAATTTAGCTTCTAAGCGACTCTGGGCCACCAAGAACGCTAGCAGCAGCCCTAAAAGTACTACAAACCCCTCTACCGAGAAAAAAATGGCTGTGGCCACGCTAAAGGCGATCGCAGCATGCCCGCTAGGCATTCCTCCTTGAAAAAAATTGGACCAACCAGCCCAAGCCTTCGCTGCAATCGTAATCACAATAACAGCGAGAAGAGCCATTAGTGTGAGATAAGGTTTTGTGATGCTTTGCCGTAGCAGGGCAGGTTGAATAAATAGGAGGCGTTCTATAAATATGACATACGCTACACACACAGAGATTAACGATGTTACCAACACTGCCCCTGCAGCTACATTCTTCGCTATCTTCGCTAACGGATGGTATTCCCGGGTGACTAAATTTACAACTTCTTCAATGGCCGTATTGATCATTTCTGCCGAAATCACTAAACCAACGGTGATTAGTAAAACTAATAGCTCCAATCGATTTACATCCAGAATAGAACCGAATACCAGCACTAAAAGCCCTAAAAGAAAATGTACTTTCATATTACGTTGGGTCTTTAGTGCGTATAACACACCCTCAATTGCGCAGGTGAAACTGTGTACTAGATTTTTTGAACGCAAATAGTCTCCCCCTTCACTCACGGGCTAATTGACACGCTTCCATGAGTTGTTCCTCTTTCTTACGCATCTCATGCTGCTCATCTTCGTTGCCATGGTCATATCCGAGTAAATGTAATATCCCATGAGCAACTAAATACCCTACTTCTCGTCGTAAACTATGACAATACTCCTGGCTTTGTTCTACGGCCTTCTCTAGAGATATAACAACATCCCCAAGCATGCGCGGCATCCCCGCAATGTGATTAAATTCCTCTCCTTCATCCTGAGCAAAGGATAAGACATCGGTAGCTATATCCTTATGCCGATACTCCTTGTTTAATTGTTGGATCCTTTGGTTATCGGTAAACGTAACACTTACCTCAACATCACTATCCATTTTCGCTAACGCGATACCTTGGGTAACAATTTTCTCTGTAAGAGGGATAAAATCCGCGATCTCTACCCTATTTTGTTCGTTACTAATATATACCTCCACCATTAGTTTCCCTTTCCTTCTATATCTTCACGTGTTATATTTTCTGGATACTCGACACGAGCATGAAATATCCCAATGAGTACCTTAACAAACGCATCTGCTAGCTTGTCGAGGTCTTTAAACGTAATTTCACTCTCGTCGAGTTGGCCATCATCTAGACGGTCTCGAATTATTTTCTTTACTAACGTTTCTATCTTGCCTGGAGTCGGCTTAACGAGCGAACGCACTGCTGCTTCGACTGCATCAGCAAGGGAGACAATGGCCGTCTCCTTTGTCTGTGGCTTTGAACCAGGATAGCGAAAATCCTTCTCTTGTACAGTCTCCACTCCGTTTTCCTTCGCCCGATGATAGAAATATTTAACTAAATCTGTCCCGTGATGTTGGGCAATGAACTTCGAAATCACACTTGGCAACTTATAGTCTCGTGCTAATTCTAATCCATCCTTAACATGGGATGTGATAATTAGTGTGGACAATGTAGGTGCAATTTTGTCATGCGGATTTTCCATGCCGATCTGGTTTTCCACAAAGAAGTACGGTCGTTTTAGTTTCCCGATATCATGATACGTTGATCCAACTCTTGCAAGTAACCCATCTGCGTGTACAGCTTCAGCCGCTGCCTCGGCAAGGTTACCGACTAAAATGCTATGGTGATACGTACCTGGTGTCTCCATCAATAACCGGCGCAGTAGGGGTTGGTTTGGATTCGATAATTCTAGCAAGCGAATTGCAGAGGTGATACCAAAGAAACTCTCTAAATAGGGCAATAAACCGATTGCTATCACGGAGCTGAATGCCCCATTTAATACCCCTAAATAGCTGTGCACCATTAAATGAACGTCTCCGAGCATCAGCCCATACCCTATCATAACAAGGAAATTTGTCGCTCCGACGACAAACCCTGCGCGCATTAGATCCCCGCGTTGGCTCACTTGGGATACACTAAATACTGCAACTAAACCACCGATTAAAGCCATTAAACTAATAACCAACGACTCAAAAATGAGTGCTACTACTACAGAGATAATAATCGTAGCCATGATCCCAGTACGTGAATCTAAGAGAATAGCAATCAGTATACCCACCAAAGCTACTGGTGTTAAGAGTGCAGCCTCAGGCCATTGAATCAGGGATAGTATTTTGGCTATGAAGGAAACCACTATAACAACTGAACCTAGCAACGCTAACTGCCCTTCGTCATCAAGAATGCTATGCTGATACTTATGCAAAAACACGCCAAATACACTAAGAAGTAACCCAACCAGAATAACTAAACCCAATAATGCTAGATAGTCGATACCCGTTCGGTGCATTCCAAGATCCTGTAAATACTGAATATGCTCCTCACGTACCACATCACCCTTGCGTAAAACAACCTCACCTCGCAAGATGGTTACGGGCTCGACTGAGCTTACTGCATCTAGGCGAATCAGTTCTACCTTTGCCGTATCAAGCACTAGGTTAGGCTGAATGATTTGCAACCCTATTTGCGTAGCAGAGCGCTGTAACATAATGCTAAGAGGCAACTGAGAAACCGTATTAGAATAATCATTACGTGCCTGCTGTAATTCGGGCTGGGAAATTCGCTGGTTCATATGATCCATGATTGTGCTTGTTGTTGTTTCTGTAAACCCTTGAAATTCTTCTAACTCTAACTCGATTACACTACTAATCAGATCTAAATGGAGCTCCACCCCCCAAGACTCATAGAGAGCATCGCGAATTTGCTCCCCTTTCAAAGTCGGATCATCAAGTTCCATCTGCTCGATTCCTTGCACCAACAAACCAAAAACGCCCCGAACCCGCTCCTCGGCCCTGATAATGGTGGCATGATTTAGCTCATAATTCGCTGAATCTTCACTCGCAGCACTCACAGCTCGCTTACTTGCCTCATCTTGTAAACGTTGCGTTTGCTCTCGATTAATTACCGTACGCGGTGCAACAATGTCTGCGCGACTAACTTGACCCACCTCTAGATCAAAACCAGTTGGCCACAAATTAATCATGAGAATCGCATAGATTGCAGCAAAGAATAGAATAGCAAGCATCCATTGACGCACCGAAGTATTGTCGAGCTTGTCCTGCCAGCATTTTCGTAGTTTATTCCACTTCTTTAACGTTACCACCATGCTCCCCCTCTAACTCTCTAATTCGTCATAGGATTCATAGGCTCTAATAATCCTCTGTACCAAGGGATGACGCACCACATCACTGGCGGATAAATAGCTAAATGCTACCCCCTCGACATTACCTAAGATCTTAGTAACTTCTATTAAGCCCGAGGATTTACCTCGAGGCAAGTCCACTTGGGTAATATCTCCCGTAACCACCGCTCGAGATCCAAATCCAAGACGTGTGAGAAACATTTTCATCTGTTCTTGCGTAGTGTTTTGTGCTTCATCCAAGATTATAAACGAATCGTCTAGAGTCCGCCCACGCATATAGGCTAATGGAGCTATTTCAATAATACCCTTCTCTCTAAATTTTAAATAGGTCTCTTGACCCAAAATGTCATACAAAGCATCATATAATGGTCGGAGGTATGGATCAATCTTATCTTGTAGATCACCAGGAAGAAATCCTAAACTCTCTCCCGCTTCTACAGCTGGTCGTGTTAAGATTAAGCGACTTACCTCTTTGCGCTTAAGAGCTGCAACCGCCACTGCCATCGCCAAGTACGTTTTCCCTGTACCAGCTGGTCCAATCGAAAAAACGATTTCATGGTCTCGCATCAGCTCTGCATACTTACATTGTCCTACCGTCTTTGGCCGAATCTGTTTGCCTTTGGCGGTGGTTACCACAACCTCGGAGTTTACTTCCTTAAGCTTGGTTGTAGCACCTTTTCTGGCTAGTTCAGCTGCGTATTGAAAGTCATGGGCTGTTATATCTCGTTCTAACTCAGAGACATTTCGTAGAACTTGCATAACCTGATTCACAGCTTGTGATTCCCCTGTAATTGTTAATTCCATTCCTCGCATAAAGATTTGAATGCTAAACTGAGATTCCAACCAACGAAGGTTTTCGTCGCCTTTACCACTAATTGCCTGTGCATGTGTATTGCTTTTTAATGTAAATATCTGCTCAATTAATTGCTGAGTCACTCACAAACCCCCTAAGTCAACATGAAACACTAACTCTATTATAACAAAATGTGTTCAAGATGCAAATAGCAGACCGCTTAAGGTTTTGGCAAGAACGCAGCAATGTCTACTTCAACCTCTACCAACAAGCCAACACGAATACCATATTGATCTGTAATAGCGATTTCCTCCACCTGCGTTGCACGAGCCATATCTTTAGAAATATCAAATGCTGCCAAAGCCGCCCACGCTCGAGAGATGGCCATCTCCTTTGCTTCTGATTCAGGAACTACCCTAGTCTCATAAAAGACCTCATGATATGTACTGCGAGTAAAACGCACAGGCAACGTATATCCGCGCATAGTTTGCGAAAATTCTTCACGCTCTACAATATACTTTGCATACGGCACCTCCTGGTTATACGTGAGCTTCCGCTCGCCAATAGTGAGAGTGGAAACCACATGCGTCTTACCTGTCCTTTGTTGCTTAATCCTACGAAAGGCTGCCTCCCCTACCGCTTCATACCATACTCGAGCCTTGACGACTCCTTCTGCCTTACCTACTTGCGCACGCCCATACATATCATAGTAATTCCCTTTGATTAGGATGTCTCCTTTACGTACAGTTGTTCCTGGTTGCACATTTGGGGTACCACGAAATGTTAAGACATGTGTTACTAAGCCATCTTGACTGGCAACCAGATCGCCCGACTCTATAGTTGCTTGATCTGGAGTCGAACGCTCGACAACCTGAACTTTCACCAACGATCCCTTGAAGCTTATACCAGCCCAAGACAATTGATCGATCTGGGTTAGAAGTGCGGTTTCCATGGCCTTAGGCGAAAAATCTTTCTTCGATGCTCCAGCTTGCAAACCTTGTTGCTTTAGGATCGCAAAAATATCCTCTTTACTCACTTCTTCGTTACCTTCTAGTTGAATAAACCAGATAAATCCAGATAAGTAGTATAATATCAGGAGAAAAATTACTAAACCAACAATAAGGAACTGCCGTCTCCGAAATTTTTGCCAAAAGAAAGGCAAGCCTTTTTTACCCACAATACTAACACGAATATTGAGTTTCCATAGCAGCGGCCGTAAGCGCCGAAAGTCCTTAACACTAACTTGAGCCACAATGACATCAGTCGTTACACGTTCTACAGACCAAACGGAGATTCCGTCATCAATGAGCAGATTTAATAAACATTCAATGCTAGCACCTTTAAATTTGACTATCACATACCCCATCAACCAAAACCACAGCGATTGAATCAAAACTACCACCTCGCTATCTTCTAGTGCTCGGAAAATGCTACACTAACAATATGTCCATCGAGCTTTAACTCGTCTTTAACGAAAAACAGAATTCGTAATCTCCGTCCGTGAATGATCAAAATACCCGTTTTTGTGCGCAGACGTATTGTTTTAGGAGTATACTCTAGCAGACCCTTATGGTTTTCAACTACTAACTCAACATTTCCCATCATACGAATGCGTGGCATATCCATCAATACATCAGAGGGCATATCCATCACAGCAGTGAATCCTTTTATGATTCTATCTACTGATTTTGCCATTAGCACACCTCCTCGAAATCCCTTTGCATCCACTCTTATAAAACTATGCACAATGATAGAAAAGCATTACCGAAAAGCATAGAAAACTTACTCTAGCACAAAACCCTCCATCCACGTAAGACGTGGATGGAGGGTTTTGTGCTAACTCATATCCTCAGAAGAAAACTGGTGCCCCTGATTCCGCAGATTTATAGATAGCCTCTAAAATCTCTGTAACTACTAAAGCTTGTTCTGGTAAACACACTGGCTCTGTATCATTTAAGATCGACTGAATCCACTGGTGCGCTTCCATATCGGCTGGGCTCTTTGAACTTCCTTCATAGAAAGCAACTCCACCTGATTTTAATTCAGGTCTCTTTACATACAAACGGCTTAATTCTTCACCATTAATCCGTAATCCGTCTTCCATATCGGCACCGGCTTCTGTGCCGCAAAGCACACACTTAGCTTCACCAACAAATAGACTGTTTAACGCCCAACTAGACTCTAGAACTATTGTAGCGCCATTCTCCATCACGACAAAACCAAACGCTGAATCCTCAACTGTAAATTTCTTTGGATCCCATGGGCCCCATGCATTTGCAGCATTTTCTTTAGCGCTTAACTTATGATATACAGTCCCTACTGCGTACTTTGGTTTATAATTATCCATTAACCATAAGGTTAAGTCAAGAGCGTGGGTACCTATATCAATTAGAGGTCCACCACCTTGTTTTTCTGCATCTAAAAATACACCCCAAGTGGGTACAGCGCGTCTACGAATGGCTTGTGCTCTAGCGTAATACACTTCACCTAGATCGCCACGTTGGGTAACTAGGCGCAAATGCTGGCTCTCTTTGTTGAAACGATTTTGGTACCCAATCGTTAATTTCCTATCTGTGCGTTTCGCCGCTGCTAACATTGCTCGAGCTTCAGTAGCTGTTTTTGCCATTGGTTTTTCACACATTACATGTTTATTTGCTTCAAGCGACGCAATCGTAATTTCCGCATGCGAACTGTTCGGTGTACAAACGTGAATCACATCAATTGATTTATCACCGATTAAGTCTTTATAGTCTTCGTACACTTTCGCATCGGCTGTTCCAAAAACCTTAGCAGCTTTCTCTGCTTTATCTTTGATGACATCACAAAAAGCAACCATTTCTACTTGTGCCACAGTTTTTAAACTAGGCATATGTTTTCCAGTAGCAATTCCACCACAACCAATAATTCCGATTCTAAGTTTTTTGGCCATCATAGTCCTCCTAATAACTCCTACACATGTACTCGAATATCTCCAATCCTTCGTTCAGCTTCTAACGATCCGGCCACCGTCTCTTAGACCGAGGCAATCGCCATATTTCACTTAGAATTAGCCCGCGACGCATGGTTTCTCGCGAACAGCCATAGTTACCGAAGCCAACTTGCTTGCTGTTTGGTCTGGACTTCATCCCTAACAGTTGTCCTTCAATTTCGTCCTCATCCCAGTCCATAGAGGAGTAGGAGCGTCTAGTTTGTGACTCATCTATCACAAGATCAGGAGGGTTAGACTCGTCAAGATCCATTGGCTCCACTACCTCGTTTACTATTTCATAGGTCTGAGACTCAACACTCTGCTCAGCTTGATCCAACGGCGCACTTGGGATACTTCCCCATTGCGGTTTAGATCCACCGCTAACTGGCCCCTTACTAGAATTTATACTTTTTAATACTGCACCTAAAACAGAAGCAACGATATAAATCACTATACCCAGAGGTATAACTGAATCCACCTGTATTCCTCCTTCCAAAAACTCAAGCTGTTCTCGGTTTGCCTAGACTATACAGAGGAATCTCCACCGGGACCTTCCTTCGTAGCATCGCTACCAGGATCGCCAATGCTTTGTCGCATTTCGGTATCGGCCATAATGTTACGCATGTTATAATAATCCATTACGCCAAGCTTGCCTTCTCGTAAAGCTTGCGCCAGTGCTTTAGGAACTTCAGCTTCAGCTTCCACAACACGAGCTCGCATTTCCTGTACGGTAGCTTTCATTTCTTGCTCTAAAGCCAAAGCTGCAAAACGACGTTCAGCGGCTTTCGCTTGGGCAATACTTTTATCCGCCTCCGCTTGGTCAATCTGGAGACGAGCACCAATATTACGACCCACGTCGACATCAGCAATGTCAATCGAGAGGATTTCAAAAGCCGTTCCCGCATCTAATCCTTTTGTTAAAACTGTTTTTGATATCTTATCAGGATTTTCTAAAACTTCCTTGTGAGTTTCACCGGACCCGACTGTGGTGACAATTCCTTCACCAACCCGAGCGATAATTGTAGCTTCGCCTGCACCACCGACTAAGCGATCGAGATTTGCACGCACGGTAACTCGAGCTTTTACCTTTAATTCGATTCCGTTACGCGCTACAGCGGCTACAACTGGTGTTTCAATTACTTTCGGATTAACACTCATTTGCACAGCTTCTAATACATTTCGGCCAGCTAAGTCAATCGCCGCAGCTCGTTCAAACGGCAAGGTAATATCGGCTCGATGGGCAGCAACTAACGCATCAATCAGGCGATCTACATTACCACCAGCTAAAAAGTGCGCCTCTAATTTGTCAATCACTACGTCTAATCCAGCTTTTTGCGCCTTAATTAATGGCAAAATAATTCTACCTGGCGGAACACGACGTAAACGCATTCCTATCAGGGTAATAATTCCCACATTAACACCAGCCGCTAGGGCTGAAATCCAGAGCCCGATTGGGACAAAGCTAAACAGAAATATCACAAATATGAGCAGCAGAATTATGGGAAATAAAGGGATGAGCAATTCCATTGTTGTTACCTCCTTGTTATTTTTTAATTACTAACTTCTCGCACTACAATTCGATTTCCTTCAACAGTCACCACCTTCACTACAGCATTCTTATCCATAAACCCTCCCTCTGAAACAACATCATAGCGTTTATGATCTAGTTCCATTGTACCTGCGGGTCGCAACGGAGTCAATGTTACACCTTGCTTATCGATGAGTTCTTTGTAGGCTCCCACACCTTGATATCCTAGATGCTTGTCTTCACGAGTCTGAAGAACCAAGCGGCGCCATGCTCCTGATCGAGTAAATCGATTCCAAAACAAAGATATGGCTAACAAACTGATAAAAAATGCAATCAAGATGCTGTATAACGCAGTTATTGTATCACCATAGGCCAGTATAATACTACCAAACAAGCTGATAATTCCTAATCCCCCAAGCACCCCGAATCCGGGAGTAATGAATATCTCGCTAAAAAGCAACACCAACCCAACAATAAATAGAATGACCACTTCCAATCCAGCTAAACCAGTAACTAAACGCCCACCAAAAAACAAGGTTAATGCTAAGATGCCAGCAGTTCCTGGCACACCCCAACCTACAGATGTCACCTCAAAAATTAACCCTAAAAACCCGATGGTCAAAAGCAATTGACTGATCGTCGGTTCAGTAATCCAGCGTGCAACAGTTTCAGCCCAATTCGGTCTAAATTCAATGATTTCTAGATCACCTAATTCAAAATGGTTCAACACCTCGCTGCGTGAAGAGGCAATGATATCAGCAAAACCATTCTCTTGAGCTAAAACAGCCGATAGAGTTAGAATCTTACCTTCGGTGATAATACCTTCAATTTCCACGTCTGCATCCACCATAGCGGCAGCTATCCTTGGATCGCGACCACTACGTTGCGCAGTGGACTCAAATTCAGCACGTAGTGCAGAAACCGTTTTTTCATCAAAGGGCCGCGGCTCTGCTGCACCGATGGTGCTACCCGGAGCCATTGCCACATGTGGAGCGGCTAATGTAATTAAGGCGCCAGCAGACCAAGCACGGTCACGCACAAAGGAGATAACAGGCACGTCCATTCGGATAATTAGATCACGTATTTCAGTCGCAGCATCTACTCGTCCACCGAATGTATTAATCTCTAATAGCACAGCAGCATTATTGCTTTCTGCGTCTTGCAATACTCGCTCAACAAACTGCGCTAGTCCTGGTTCAATTGCACCTTCGATCGGCAATACATACACCACCTCAGGTTTAGCCTGTGTCGGTTCGGCCATCACTATACCCTGAGTTGTGATAGTTAATGTGAATACGATTAACAATACTAGAAGAACCACTCTGTGATTCACTGCAACCCCCCCTTTTGTTTAAAATACATGTTACAAAAAAGCTCGACATCATTTGATATCGAGCTTGTCTTGTTTAACGAGATTTTACACTTCGCTTACGTGCCGCTTCCGACTTCTTTTTCCTTCTTACACTTGGCTTTTCATACTGTTCCCTTTTTTTTGCTTCAGACAATACACCAGTAAGCCGAACTTGTTTCTTGAAACGGCGTAGAGCATTATCGAGGGACTCGTTTTTACCTACCTTAACTTCCGCCACCCTGTATCCCTCCCTCCGCAACAACACTTACTTTACAGGTTCTTCGTATATTATATACGATATCTTTGAGACGGTCAATTACTTTATCCAGGAGGCCA
>SKJB01000148.1 GCA_007116145.1 Limnochordia bacterium
ACCTCGACAGATTGAAATATGCTATTAAGAGTAATTTGACCCAGATTAACTTTATCAAGGACCGACAAGTTGACGAGAAGAGGGATAAAAAGTTTACGAATAGATATACTATGGCACAACTGTTTCCGGATGAAGATGAAGTTGCTGTCCTCAAAAGGGAATTAGTTTTGTTGACGGTCGAAGACTATGCTGCAACAGTCAGAGACGTCAGGTATCCGAAGCGAAGTGAAATGAGGGTATTTGGGAAGCAGTATGTTGAAGAGGATGTATACATTAAGATCCGAGTAGAGTTAGTGAACACAACACACGCTAGTGGTGGCAGCCATGTCTTAGTGATGTCGTTTCATTTTTCTGATCGTGGTTTTAATGATAGTGACTTTCCATATAGAAAGTCGAGGGGAATTGAATGAGAAAAATTGGAAGCGAAAAAAAGTTATGTTTGATCTGCATGGAAGAACATGAAGTAGACATCATTGCAGTGGTGGATGACGAAACCTTTAAGGGAGAAGAAGTGTCCTTCCCAGCCACCTATGAATACTGCCCAGATGCAGATGAATGTTTGGAAACGGAAGAGATGATTAAAGTGAATAGCCTGGCCATGAAGGATGCGTATCGTGAAAAAGTGGGTTTGCTAACATCCAGCGATATCATCGCCATTAGAGATAAATATGGGATCAGCCAAAAGGACTTCTCTGAAGTACTTGATTGGGGCAAAGCTACCATCACGAGATATGAAAACCATCAAGTTCAAGACAGGGCGCACGATGATGTCTTGAGGAAGATTGATTCCGATCCTAAATGGTTTCTTGAAATGCTGAAGAGGGCAAAGGGTAAACTGACAGACAAGGCGTTTAAAAAATATCAACGTGAAGCGAGAACCCAATATAAGATGAAGGAAAATCAGTACCTTATCGATTCTATTAGTGCGGTATATGCGGACTTTGAAGATGACATGGCGACCGGCTGCGCCGAACTTAATTTGATTAAGGTTGTTGAGATGATTAACTACTTGGCCGCAAAAGTCAGTAGCCTTCATAAGGTGAAGCTCATGAAGATGTTGTGGTACTCCGATGCACTACACTTTAAGAGAAATAACACGGCAATCAGCGGGCTTGTATATAGTGCTTTGCCCATGGGGGCAGTGCCGAAAGCATATGACCAGATTGTGTCGCTGGAAGGTGTCACATTTGATACTGTGAACTACGGCTATAGTGAGAAGATTGCCTACCGGTTCCAGCCGATCCCCGGGTTCCAGATTAGAGAGCTGAAACAGTCAGAACTGGAAGCGTTAGATACGGTTATTTCCGAGTTTGGAAATTTGAACGCACCAGAAATTGTGAAAAAGATGCATGATGAAGTAGCCTATAAGTCTACACCGAGCAACGGGGTTTTATCGTTTGAGTTCGCTAAACAGCTATCAATAGACTGACTTTCAGAATAGAGTGCCTAGAGTCCATCACTTAACACGTGGTGGGCTTTTTTGCTGTCCATTTCTGTAGATACATATAGCTGGTCTAATACATCCATCTATTCCGCGTGGTAATCAAAATAGAGTTAAGACGACCATGCGTAGATAAAATCAACGAGCAAAACACTATATGTTGTATATAGGTGGTTATGTATACATTGGATATGGTTATTTTATCTGTTGCTGGTCGGAGGGAGACTATTTGTACCAGCGAATGTATTCACCTGGTATAGTAGGCAGTCCCCAAAAGAAAAACACAGGAGAGGTGCCACAGTACTATATAGAGCAGCACCATACTGCGATTATTGAAGCGGATGTTTGGGGTTTGGTACAAGAGAAATTGGAAGAGCGGCGCTGGAAGAGAGCGCCAAGGAATACTAGTCAAGATAGAGTCGGGCAGGAATTGTTTTACCGGCGATTCTATTGCAGTAAATGCCAGGGGGTAATCTCAAGGTATGGAGATCAACGAAAACAGAATTCTAGTGCAGGAAGTCTGTAGCGTTGTCACCAAACGGCAGCCAGCGAAAAACCCATTTACTGTAATACCTTTAGCATCCGTGAGGAATATATCGAGCAGAACTTCATGCACATGCTTCTTGACATGCAACATAGCCAGAAATGTCTAAACGATATCGAGCGGGTGATTGGGGGGCTATCACTGACCAAAGATGAAATGCGTATGGAGAAGCAGTATCGATCGGAAATCGAGGATCTAAATCAAGAACTGTATAAAGCCGTAGACAAGCAACTCCATCGCCATGGGCAGGATACAGAGCAAGTGGATGTTTTAACAGGTGATATTATTGAGCGCCAGGATAAGTTGAAGGAAATGACTTTGCGGACAGAAACGGCTGATACATACCGTAAGGAAGTGAAATGGTTATTCGGAGAGAGTAAAAAGTCGGAGGGAGCAATAGACTTCCGGGAAGACATCTTTGAGCGGATTGTAGAAAGTGGTATTATCCATCCGAATGGACAGATCGTATACCGCATGAAATTTGGTATAGAACACAGTATAGCTATGACGTACCAAGAGTATCTCGACATACTATCGGCGGTAGAAAAGGCAGCTAAGCGAGAAGAACTGCTTCATTCTCCTGAGGTACGACGGCTATTGGAGTTTTGTAAGGAGCCACAACGGTTTGACGAAATCAGGTCCCTTTTAAACATAGAGAGCAAGACATCCTGTTACAAACGAATTATTTACCCACTGCTAGATGCCGGAAAGCTTCGCCGGATGGTTTGCTTTATTGTATATCGCTATCGGCTCAATTATCAGATAATTGACTTGCTATAGTCTCTGAATTTAGCTATACTCTCATACTACCAGGACGGTTTGTAAGGGAGTGCAATGCGATGGATAGGGGCTTACGGTGGAACTTGAACATAGTAATTCGGCTCATCCTGCCTCTGCCTTCAGCATACTACCTTCCAACCGATACTATCGTGGCCAGTTTGAGGGCTTACCGAAGTAGTAGTGACTCGGCAAATACATTGTTCCAATTTAGCAGGATTCCAGGAGTAAGGTCGAGAGCGGTATGGTCGTTGTCAGTGATACTTTCAGATATACTATTATCGACGTTAGTAACAGTAGTGATGTGTATTGGGATGCATTGGCCGAGAAGGTAGAGATTTAGAATTGTAATTGGTTTAATGAAAAAGAGTAGATAAAGCAACCCACTAAGTTGGCGTATCGTAGCTACTTGGTGGGTTTGTTTTATTGGGCAGATGCGTTTTCGGCTTAAGGCCTTCATGAAGGAGTATTCTGCCTGGATCTAGAATGATAAACAGTACGAATCTACAACCTGCTTTGATAATATAGCAACAAAAAAGCACCTTGAAGGTGCCTATTTTTGGCTGAAGCCCTAATCAACCTATTGTATTCCGTGTAACCATACCTTCCCGCGATAAGGGCTCCAGTAATGATTAATAAACTATTCATACGTAACCACCTCATTTTATAATTGTTGTTTAGCAACATTAGGAGATTGAAGATATTGACTAATACGAGATTCGACGACATAATCTCTATACACCATCCAATATCAGCTGTAAGATAGCTTACTACAATTTGTGTGGGATGAACTAAGGTCAAGATAAATCCGAGGATTTGAGCTGTGCGGAAGGGTGTCGTGTAGGGTTTGCTTTGTTGTTTTCGTTCTTGTGAAATGAAGGGATTCCTATACACTCTAGGCCATTGCTTGGGGCAGGAGAGGCGTGTAAGAGTCTACAGACTGATGTTCCTATCGTTGGAGAAGAACACGCGATTGCCGGAGTATATTCTGGTTTCAACTTAGGAGCTCATGTGAAAATATGGTTTGATATGAGGTATGGAGATCTACTCAAGGTCGATTTAAGTCTTGGGCAGGTGGTCATTTTAATTAAGCAGGATCCCTATGGCATCCGATTACCAAAAATATACGGACAGGTTGTCATAGTAGCTGATCCCAGCCTACCACGGCTACCTAGAAAAAAGATATTCGTGCCTGCTCTAGGGAGGGAAATACAAGTTTTGAACTCTCTGTGTTACATAGAAGGCTTAACTCCACATATGGCATCGTTACTAAAGCAAGAAGAACTTGATTCAATCGTTAGGTTCGCAGAAGAAAGGATTGGACTCATCAACAAATTAGCTGGAATGAGTCAACTCAAGTTTGTGAAAGAGGCGAGGTATGACCTAGGCGTAGCGGTTGATGCCATTCTAGCTAAGCCGCATCAGTTCAAACAGTCGAAATGGGCTACATTGCAGTTTGTTGAGAAGCTATTAAAAGGGTTTATTAGCCAACATAATGCTAACAAGTTCACCGACACTGAAGGGTTGCAAGATATATAGCGAGGGCTTTCAGGTAAGGTAGCCGATGTAAAGGATTCCATTCCAAATTGGAGTGCGATGGTAATAGAGTCACTTGATCAAGGATATATATGGACAAAACCTGTAGAGCTTTTGCCTGGGGATAAGGGTGGGCGTGGACCTGTGCGTAACAAACCTATTGTATTAACGAAAGGGCATTTGGTTGGCCCCAGCTTCGCTAGAGACCAAAGATGCTTGGGACGCCTTTGTGGATATATCGGTTGATGGTGGAGAGACATAGACTATGGGCAGTATGGTCCCCCTAGATCGCCCGGCTTTTATGGGTCTAGAAGTAATCCAACCTACGCTGTGGGAGTCGCGCTAGAATAACCAACATTCGAGCACCCTTGCTGCAAAGTAGAAATCACTTCTTAGGACC
Organism: Limnochordia bacterium; assembly: GCA_007116145.1. Taxonomy (GTDB): domain Bacteria; phylum Bacillota; class Limnochordia; order Darwinibacteriales; family DTU012; genus CSBR16-88. The sequence continues at coordinate 4,699 of SKJB01000148.1, forward strand.
GTACACTAAGGAGTTTAGAGACGAGGAGATGCCTCGCTGTTTTCAGGAATATGTGCAAAATGGCAGGAAAACCCATTTTTATGCAGAATAGTGTAACACGCGGTTCTAGATTGTGGAGACAGTTGTGGTAAAGGTGATGGGCGTAGGCTATTGCTGCGCGTATGACGGAAAAACAAGTGCATGGAGAAATTAACGGGGGTGGCATGGATTGCGTAGAAGGACGAAACAGCAGTGGATGTATGCAGTTTTGGCAACAGTAGTAGCTGTATTGATGGTAGGGTGTATTGGTTCTGAAAAGGAAACGTATGATTTAAGCATTACGATCTCTGGCCAAGGAACGGTTGTGGCCCCGAATCGTGCAGATCGGAATAGTATTGTTGCCATACGAGTCACAAGTGGATCGTTCGTGCGCTGGGAGGGAGCTGCGGCGAGTGAGCTGGCTGAAGTCGTACCAAGATTAGAGTACAGTATTCGAATGACGGGTCCTAAGCAGCTTGTGGCCATATTTGAACAAGAAATTATCCTTCAAGATTGGTATACCAAAGAGGCGATTGGACTGCGAGAGTTTGACGGCGTTTTTTTTCTCAATGTTGCCGGTACAACAGCAGAAGGGCTGGAGCAGATTATCTTAGTCAATGGAGAGCTTGGAAAAGTTTCAGTTAAGGAGAATATAGATCCCCACGCCGTTGTTTCTGCTAGTATTGATTCCGATGACTGGTATACTGTAATCGTCAACACGTATAGGGATGGCCAAGTGATTGCCCTTGAAATACCCGAAGCTAGGATTGAGATTCAGCGAGAGACTTTAATGGAGTGGGCGGCAGCAAAAGCAGTAGCTGTTGTGCAACAAGCGATTCACCGTTTAGAACAAAACAATGGAGCGGCCGAACGGCAGACCCTACTTGAAGCACTTCAGCAGTATGCATTAAACTTGGATTTCACTGACTATGAGTCTCTGCCGAGTTCGGATAAGCGAAGCGTTCGAGAAGGGTTTATTGATCGGACTGTGTCAACAAAAAGTGAGGTCCAGGATGCACTATACCAAGAGATTGCTATCGTGCTTATCCATAGAGCTGAAGAGCGCGTTGCAGGGATTGGGCTTGACATTGATCTGGATGCAGCTGTTCTGCGAGTGAGCGAGGATGGCATTGCGCCTGCGGATGGAGCTATTGATGAGGCAGACTATGTAATAGGTAAAGTGCTCGATCCGACGTATTTGACCGAATGGCTAGAGCGTATCCGACTTGAGCGGCAAGCAGCCGAAGTGGCTGTAACTGTGCGAAAGGTCCAAGCCGCTGTAGGGCTGCTTACAGTGTTGGATTCCTCGACAGATCAGATTGAGGCAGTCATCAGTTTACTAGACCAAGCTAGAACAGAGCTACTGCAGCTAACCGAAGCGGATACGAGTGCTCCACCCCGTTTTGCACAGGTGCTGTCGGATTATATCAACAAAATCGGGATTGCAGAGGGCCTTGATTCGTTCGTTGCGGGTGAGGTAGCTGCGGCAGTTGGCCATCAACTACGCATAAACGGTGACGATGTGTTCATGGAGATTCGCCAGACGAAGGACCAATATGAAAGAGCTCTGATGATTGTAGATCTTCTGCTAGCGAGAGGGTACGAGGCAGACTATCTTGGGGTCTTGGCTGTGGCTCGTGATGAGATTACATTGGCAGAAGGCTACCGAAATCTGCGCAACACTCAACATGAAATCACCACCGCTTTCGCACTTGCAGGGTTGATTAGCGAATTCTTTACTACGTATGGCCACCTCGAAGTTGGGGATGTGTCCGACTCTGCTATAGAGTGGCTTCAACTGAGCAAGACAACGCGAGAGGGGATTGCAGCACGACTCTTTATGGATATGCCGTATGAACCATTTTCTTTGTTTGTAGTAGCGCTGCGATCTGAACTTAAGTAATGGGTTCGACTTGAAAACCGGGCATAAGGAAAAAGGCATCAGAAAGATGCTTTTATTTCACGGGACGTTTTGGGCGGTTACGATGTTCGAGCTTCGATTCTCCCATAGGGGGCCTGGCCCCATTAATTGGCATAATTGATTTTCTGCAAAGGAATTCAACTTAACGGGCTAAATGGCTTTGTTCTCTTAACCAATAGTCTAAGAGTAGACTTAGAAATAGAATAAGAACGAGTATAATAGGTCCAATTTTCGAATTTAAAACAGATTTGGTTGCGTGGAAATCCTAACCAACTTGAACGCAACATCCGCCCTCACCTTGGGATAAAACTGACTTTCTGACTCTTGCAATCCGACAGCTCTTCAGGTTTGAATAGTGCTTGTTCGTGTGCGAAGAGATGA
>SKJB01000150.1 GCA_007116145.1 Limnochordia bacterium
AGCATAGTGTATAGGATGCAAACAAAGGTCATACTGGCTATTTGGGCATCGAAATCCCGTGACTGGCACTTGCCCATGCGCAATTGCTGTTTAGCTTCTCGGAAAAAAACCTCAATGGTCCTTATGCCGATATTTTTTTAATGCCGATTTTTTGATATTTACCGTAAAAATATGTTATCTTTACGGCAAATATCGGCATTATTATTTCAGCCCACTCAGCCGTCTTAATGTTTCATCATCATCTGCATATTTAAATGTAACATCATCCTTGAAAACGGAATCTCCATTTTCCACAATCTTTCTTTGCGCCTGACGCTTCATTTCATCTGTTGCCCTTGCATAGATTCTTGTTGTTTCCTCATTTGAGTGCCCAAGCCATTCTGATACCAATGGCAATGGTACTCCTGCCATATATAAGTGCATTGCACGCGTTCTTCTCCAAAGATGTGGATGCAGATGGGGAATATCGTTTTTTATCGGCTTTAACTTTTCCTCATAAGCTTTCATAAATCGCTGGACATTATCGGCCGACATCTGGGTTTTGATCCCATTCCTGACTGTATAAAACATCAGAGCTTCTTGTTCATCTTTCATATTTGGATGGTATATGCTGCGGTATTCATTAAAATATGGCACGATATCGGCAGATAAGGGCGTACACCGGTGTTTATTGCCTTTTCCAAATATATGGAGGTCAGGCTCGCCATTTTGATTTATTACAAAATCCTTTACCCGAAGATGCAGTATTTCATCATCACGGCACCCGCTTTCATAGAGGAGTGCCAGAAAGAATCTGTCCCTGATACCTGTCTTTTTATTTATGTCCGGCTGCTCAAGGATTATCTTTACTTCTTCTATACCAAGCCAGATAAAATCTTTTATGCGGGTATCCTTTACTTCAGCAACATCACATATTTCTTCATATGATAGGAACGAGAGCACATCATTTTTCATCAGATATCTGCAAAAACCTCTGATATGGGAGAGACGCTGATTAATAGTAGTTGCCTCATTTTTTCGGGCTGTTTTTAGCCACTCGCGGAATTCCACAACTTTTTCCTGATCAAAATCATTTGTCCTTATATCCTTAAGTTCAAGATGATGCCTCACGGAGAGGAACTGGAAATATAAATTTAAGGCATACCGGTATGCACTTATGGTATGAGGGCTTTTCTTTTTGACCACCGGAAGATAGGATGTCAAAAAGCTTTTTATGGATTTAAAAAGCTCTGGGCTTTTGAGCTTAGCCTTCATTTACAGTACCTTCTTTCCCATAGATGCAGGAAAACTGTTTCCAGTCAATACCAGCTGAGTTTCTCATTCTTTCTGGCAAAAGATGTACATAATAAAGTGTACTCGTTATCTCGGAATGCCCCATATAGGTACTAAGGTATGGGAGTAATGACATCACATCATTCCTGTGATCAATCCACTTCATAAGATTTCTGGTGGCGAACGCATGTCTGAGGTCGTAAGGGCGGGGATTTCCATGTTTGGTCAATCTGCTTAGTTTCCAACAATGATGAAACTGTGCAGTCACCCATTGCGTATCATATGGCTTGCCTTTGTATTCAAAAAACCAGGTCCTGTCCCCGGCATATCCACTATACTGGCGGCATAAGGCTAACATATCCGCCGACATAATGATGTGCCTGTCTTTGTGACGCTTAGATTCCCTTATATATATATCTCCCGTATTGAGATTTACGTCCTCACACAAAAGATGCAAGGGCTCAGAAGGTCTCATCCCACAGCAATACATCATTCTGAATAATGGTGGGATTACCATTTCAGGTTTGCATTTCTTATTGCTTGTTGATGCTTTATAGCTGTCAAAAGCATGAAACAGTTTTTTTAGTTCCCCATCCGTAAAAAGGTATGGCTCATAGGATATCCTTTTTATTGAGTAGTCATCGTCTGGAATAAACGCATTCTTCCCGAGAAAATTTATAAATTTAGTATACTGCCTGAGACATGCAATGAATGCTGCCTGGTTATTTGTAGAATACCCATATTTTTCTAGCCAACTGTCTACCATTTCCTGCGTGACCGCAACAGCATCAGGGTAATTGTTTACACAATGATCAATAAACGGCATTACCATGGATTTGTAGGTATCTGTTGCATATCCAACAGCTTTCCGGTAATTCAGCATCTTCTGGAAATCAGAAGTTAATTCTTCACGAAAGGTCATGGTTATCACCTCCCACGGAAGAGAGAGAGACATAAAGTCCATTTTCCAATGGTATCTCTTCAAAGCCCATTGAACAGAATGCAATCTGTTCCAGGTTATATGACAGATATGGCTTATCTTCGTCTATTCTTTTGTGCCCTAAAAGCTGCGAAATGGTATCAAGCGGAATCCCTGCCATGGAAAGTTCGGTTGCAAATGTTCTCCGTAAGCTGTGAAAACCCCTCTTGGGCTTCAATTCAACACCTGCCCTGACACTATACTTAGTGATAATACCGGCAAATGAGTAGTATCTCTTATCCACAGGGCGTACAGGCTTTTTAAAACTGAATCACAACGGCGGAGTAGCGATTTTTTGTGGAAGAAAGGATACTGCAGATGGTGTTTTGCGGAGAATTATCGAAATCAAAGACAGGGGTATCGACATTTCGTCTTTTGGAGAATATGTTGCTGATGACGAACACGAAAAAATAGCACAATTGATAAAAGAAAACTATGGTCAAGAAAATCTATATTATGAGGCTGCATTAAAAGGGGTTTTTACACACCACGGGGGTATATCTAATGGAATCAGGATTGCCACTGAATATGCAATGAAGAAAAATTTAATAAGGTGCATTGTATGTACTTCAACGCTGGCGCAAGGTGTTAATCTGCCTATCCGTTACTTGATTATTTCCAGTCTTTATCAAGCTCAAGAAAAGATTAAAGTGCGGGATTTTCACAATCTTATTGGACGAGCCGGAAGAGCTGGGCTATACACGGAAGGAACCATCTTATTATCGGAAACGTTTGTATACTCTAGACGAAGAATATCTAAAGCTAAGTGGAGAGGGTATTTAGAGATGCTAGATTCTAGAAACTCCGAATCTTGCTTAAGTCAGTTTCTATTGCTTGTGCAACCTGTGTCCTTGGAAGTATCATACAAAACTACTGTACTATACGACTTTTATGAATTGGTTTTGGATCGCTATAACCATGCTGAACGCTACAAAAGAGCTGTTGCAACATTATTGGAACAGTTTGAAGAAAAATATCCCTTAAAGCTATTCACTTTGAAATCTGCAATAAATCGGGTCAATCGTAGTTTGGATGCACTTGAAAGCTATCTTTTATCATTCCTTACAAAGGATAATGAGCAGGATTTAGATTTGCTTGTATCAAGTACATATGGGTATTTTTTGGCCAACGAAGAAGAAAAGGAAAGAATGAGAACCATATTTTCAGCCGTCAGGGCATATCTGCTCGAAACTTTAAACAACACAGATAAGCGAGCGGTTTTTAGCCGTACACTTCTTGGGATAAAACAGTTGCTTGAATTGGAAAAGTGGGTTGTTGAGAATTCTGTTGAGCTTATTAATTGCGAGACAACTTCGGAGATTCTTGAAATAATCGTACCTAAATTAGTAGAATACAGTGAGAATAAGTGCCTTAAGGCAGTCATCACGAAGAGTGAAATTCTTGGCATTGCTAATATGTGGATTAGTGGAATGTCATATAAACAGATTCTCGAATATGCAACCGAAAAAAACGTCAAGATAATTCGAAGAAAAAAAGAAGTAGAAATACAGCTTGGCGAAATCATTGATATCTGTGACGATGGATTTGGCTATGCTTCAACACTTATTATCAATGCTATTTCTGAACTGTTACGGTACAATTATGAGGAAAGTGAAGATTCCTGTAAGTTGATAGCTGAGTTGAGTAAGCAGATGAGGTATGGTCTTCCAACAAAGAAGAGCATCATTATTTATGAGTCAGGATTTGCCGACAGGGTTATATCTTTAAAGCTTGCGGCTGAACTGCGGGGTATTAGGATAAAAACTAAAAAGCATTTTCAAAGAGTCTCAAAAAAAAGACGAGAGGATTTACTGAAAGTATTAACCGGATTTCCAAAAATATTTTTAGACAGAATGTCTTTAATTACAAAAAGTGAATGACATTTTAAATGTGTGGAACTGAATTTTAAATTCTTCGGAATCCAAACGATCACGGCAGAATAATTCTGCTTCTACAATATATGCCTGATTGTACTGTGACGTAATTGACAGCATTTTTTTGTCCGTTGGTATTGACCATGTAGGCATTATTCTTGATAGTATTCTCATTAAAGGTGACAAAAAGAGAGAAAGCGCTCTGATTTGAACGTCCGGCTCTTTCTCTCACCCAACTCAATGTTTCAAATGAGGCAAAGCCGCGAAGTTAGTGTGATGTGAGCCATGTTGTTAATGAGGTATTAGCCAGAGCCACCAATTTGCCTTCGCTCAGTAAAATGGGTGCAGTCCACGCCTTGTCTTTTTATGCCTTTAGTCCACTCAGTGAAAAGGCATAGCATGTGAGTTGTGTAAACTGAGAGTTGCATAGCTGACAGCTACCTCAAAAACGTTGCTAAGTGGCCACACGGCTAGTAAGCATGGATGCAACATGGTCGCTTTCTTGAGAGCTGGCAGTAGCCCCAACAGTCTAGACTGACCTTCGCCGTATAGCCATACTGTCAGGGTGGCTCTCGCTAGTAACACGATGGATCACTCCAATTAACATAGTGGCTCAAACTCATTAACTCAATTGCTCATTTAGCATTAACTTAGAACTATGCCCTCGATGGAATCAAATCTGTATGAAGGTATGAAGGAAGATGTACTGTCAGCCGCACGCTATCTGGAGGTATGTATATACTTCTAACACATGCAACTAAACGAGGATACGATACAAGAATAAGTTTGGGGCTCATCTGCAAGGGAGGTTTTTTTCTTTGCAGAATTTGATTGTAATAGGGAGGTAACCTTATGCCACTAGAGATAATCCGAAATGATATAACTAAGGTTCACGTTGATGCAATAGTGAATGCGGCAGATTCAACTTTAACCGGCGGTGGAGCTATCCATCGAACCGCTGGAAAAGAACTGTTTGCTGAGTGCTGTGATCTTGGTGGCTGCAATGTTGGTGAGGTTAAAATAACGAAAGGCTATCGACTACCCGCAAAGTATGTAATTCATACAGTTGGACCCGTTTGAAATGATGGTAATAGTGACGAGGAAAGGTTGTTGGCAAATTACTATAGCAACTCACTTGAACTAGCAAGAGATTATAATATAGAAAGTATTGCCTTTCCTCTGATATCTTCAGGTGCCTTTGGGTATCCAAAGGATAAAGCTTTATCGACAGCGATTTCGACCATTGGTGACTTTTTACTAAACAATGAAATGTTGGTTTTTCTTGTTGTCTATGATAAGACAGCATTTGTAGAGGTGGTTTTTATTTTTAAGACAGGGATGGAGGTTAGCTCCTTGTTGCAGCCATCGGCGCACTGTGCGCTCACTGCATATGACTCTATGGTTTTTTAGGGATTCTGTCGCTTCCTTTTATAGTTAACATCATGGTATTAGCCCCCTCATCAATGATAACAATCACTGTTGCTCCGCCCACTCTGAGGTCTCTTTGAGTCGGTAGGAGTGGCCATTCATATTTACAATATAGGCCTTGTGAGTGAGCCTATCAATCATTGCGGCGGTAAGCACCGGATCGTGAAAGATCTCGTCCCACCTCGTTTCCGTGGATGAATCCGAATTTTGTTAGGAGTTATTTGCCGTTTTGGCTGGGACGTTCACTAAATGTATTAAGAGAACTTGATGTGTGGATTATAGTGGCAACCTCTGAGCCCCAAGTTTTAACGATCACGTAGATAACGTTCTCCCGGTTAAAGGTTGTTTTCATGTATGGGATGGTGCTTGGTAGAACCTATTTTCTTGTCGCAACCTATACTATGCATAAGTATTTAAGCATCCTTCGCAAAGTGTATCAAGTGTATGGTTTCAATAACTAGCAGATTCTGTTGTTATTCACATGTAGCACAGAGACGAAGCATTTAGAAGTAGTTAATTCAGGGATAGTCAGGGTTTGGCTTGACTAACATAGGATGGACGATCACTTTTGTGTTCGTCTGCCCTCCTACACACTCCATGCACATTGAGACTGTAGGAGAGATGCTCTGATTGAGCTGGTGTTTTTCATGTAGCCTTGACTAGTATTCTTTTTCATCACAACCTTCGTGGGAAGTTGGAATTACCACAACAAACTAGTGATCCATTTACAAGGTCGCTTGTATGGCAAATAGGAGATTAGAGATATTCGTCTTAACGGTACGTGGTACCGTTAAGGATACTCGAAGGTCCGGAAAAGTTTCAATAAAGGCTTCCAGTGCTAACCTGAGAGTTTTTCTCGATCACCAAACCTATGTAAATTGTATTCACGCGCTGATCACTCCTTTTGATGGTTTGGTTACTCTCATCATAAACGAAACCAGCGCGTTTTCTAGTTCAGATTAAAATGTTAGTCTTTCACCGTCTATAACAACCAACCGTAGTCTTGCCTGCAGTCTACTACAGCATCCACATATACCGTTTTATCCTTCACTTGGTAAACCATTAGATAACGCTTTGCCATAAGAAGCTTGCGATACTTCCCTGGTGGTATCATTGGATCGGAGAGCCAGGGATTACGCTCAGGATATTTTTCCAGTGACTTTGCTTTGATACCAAACTCTTCAATGAGATGGAGCGCTGCCACTTCACTGACCTGTGCAAGAAAGCGAGAGTGAGATACCAACATCCGGGATGCATCATCGGAAATAACCACTTTGTACAACTCATTCTTTTGATCCATCTATTGCTTCCCTAACAGAGGCCTTCATC
>SKJB01000039.1 GCA_007116145.1 Limnochordia bacterium
AGGTATTGAGGTAAGTATAATTAAGGATGTTACTCCGATTCCCCATAATGGTTGTCGGCCGCCGAAACGGCGGAGAGTGTGACCCCTTTTGATGGAGGTGAATACTAATGTCAAGATATACCGGTGCAGTATGTCGTCAGTGTAGACGTGAAGGTGAGAAGCTGTATCTTAAAGGAGATCGCTGCTATACAAATAAGTGTGCTGTGGATCGTCGGAGTTATCCCCCTGGTCAACATGGTCAGGGTCGGAAGAAACAGTCAGAGTATGGTAATCAGTTACGGATGAAGCAGAGATTACGTCGTATTTATGGTGTTACCGAACGCAGATTGGAGAGCTACTATGATGACGCCACTCGCAAACGTGGTATTACTGGTGAGATCTTAGTTCAGTTGTTAGAATCTCGCTTAGATAATGTGGTCTACCGTTTAGGAATTGGCGCATCGAGAGCACAGGCTCGTCAATTGATAATGCATGGTCACTTTGTAGTAAATGGTCAGAAAGTAGATATTCCATCATATCTGATTAAACCAACTGATGTGATTGCTGTGAGGGAATCTTCCAGAAATGTAAAAGTGATTAAAGAGAATGTCGAAAATGCTTCTGGAAGAACGACTCCTGAGTGGTTGGAATTTAATGCTGATAAGTTAGAGGGACAGGTTAAGGTTCTCCCATCTCGGGAACAAGTGGATATTCCTGTAGAAGAACATTTAATCGTAGAGTTCTACTCCAGATAATAAATCCAACCCTTATAACCCTCAAAAGGTTCGAGTCCTTTGGCTATGGAAAAGCTATAGTCGGCGATTTCATGGCTGCATAAACGTGCATTCGAGAAGGAGGGTGTTTTTGGTCGATGATAGAAATTGAAAAACCAAAAATTGAACGGATTGAGTTAGAAGAGGACTATGGTAGATTTGTTGTGGAACCTCTTGAACGTGGATATGGTATTACTTTAGGTAATAGCTTACGGCGTATACTACTTTCTTCACTACCGGGCACGGCTGTGACTTCGGTACAGATTGATGGAGTATTACATGAGTTTTCAACAATTCCAGGTGTAGTAGAGGATACAGTTGATATAGTACTCAATCTTAAGAAATTGCTTGTGAAGATGTACAATGAAGAACCGGTAAAGATCCGGATTGATGCATCGGAAGAGGGTCCTGTAACTGCAGGGGATATCATAACAGACTCAAGTGTAGAGGTTTTAAATCCAGAATTGCACATAGCCACACTTCAATCTCATGCTCGATTGAATATGGAGATCACAGTTGCTAAGGGTCGGGGATATGTTTCTGCAGAGCGCAACAAGCAAGCAAATCACCCGATTGGGTTAATACCTGTAGACTCCATTTTTACCCCGGTTACTAAGGTGAATTTCACAATTGAGGATACCAGGGTTGGGCAAGTAACAGATTATGATAAGTTAAATTTAGAGATTTGGACGGATCGAACGATTTCCCCCGATGAATCACTCAGCTTAGCTTCGAAGATATTGATGGAGCACTTAAAACTGTTTACAAATCTTACAGAAACAAACGACACAGTAGAGATCATGGTTGAAAAGGAAGAAGAGGGCATAGATCGACTGATGGATATGACAATTGAAGAATTGGATATGTCCGTTCGATCCTATAACTGTCTAAAACGAGCTGGGATCAATACTGTGGAGGAACTTACCAGAAAGTCTGAAGAAGACATGATGAAAGTTCGTAACCTGGGTAAGAAATCCCTACTGGAAGTTAAAGAGAAGCTCGCAGCCTTGGGACTCTCGCTAAGGGAATCTGATGAATAAGGCAGGTGAATACAATTGAAAGTTAGAAAGTTAAACCGTACTTCTAGCCAGCGTCGTGCATTATTAAGAGGTTTGGTGACGTCTTTAGTAATGCATGGGCGTATTGAAACCACGGAGACAAAGGCGAAGACAATCAAACCAATTGCGGATAAGATGGTGACGTTAGGTAAGCGTGGAGATTTACACGCTCGTCGCCAAGCTGCTGCATTTTTGATGACGCCAGAAGCAACGAAGCGTTTGTTTGATGAGGTAGCACCCAAATATGATGAACGTCATGGTGGTTATACCCGTATTCTTAAAACTGGGCCACGTCGCGGTGATGCTGCACCGATGGCCATTATTGAGTGGGTGTAGGATAGGTCGATACAGGTCGCAGGGGTTATGCCTCTGCGTTCTCTGTTACTATGGGCTTATCAAGATTAACCTGATTTGGCGGCTTTTCTTGATAAGCTCTTACGATGTGATGGAGTGATATTTGTGCCCGATAATCTAATACGATTTGAGGATTTAAGTCATAGCTATATGCAGGGCTCCGAACAGGAGTGGCTTGCTTTAAGTGGAATTAACTTAGACATTAAGCGAGGAGAATTCGTTGTGGTCTTAGGTCACAATGGATCTGGGAAGTCTACACTTGCAAAGCATGCAAATGCGCTGTTATTGCCAACTAGGGGTAAGGTAACTGTAGCTGGGCTTGATACCAAAGATGAAGCGAATGTCCGGAGTATCCGTCAACAGGTAGGGATGGTATTTCAAAATCCCGATAACCAATTAGTAGCCACCACGGTAGAGGAAGATGTTGCCTTTGGTCCCGAAAATTTAGGTGTTCCATCATCGGAAATTCATGCTCGTGTCGATGCAGCCTTGGAATTAGTTGGGATGCAGGCCTATCGGCTTTTTTCACCCCATCATCTTTCTGGAGGACAGAAGCAACGAGTGGCTATAGCTGGAATGATTGCAATGCGCCCGAACTGTATTGTATTCGACGAACCTACAGCTATGTTAGATCCTGTTGGTCGTAAGGAAGTAATGAATACCATACTAGATCTCAATAAGAATGAAGGTATTACGATCATGCACATCACTCATTTTATGGATGAGTCTATTTTAGCAGATCGTGTTGTAGTGATGCAGGATGGTCAGATAGCTCTTGAGGGCAAACCAAGAGAAGTTTTTTCCCAAGTGGATACTCTTCATCGGCTTCATTTAGACGTTCCGCAGGTGACAGCTTTAGCAGACCGATTACATGAGCTAGGATTCGGGATACCAAGAGATATTTTAAGCATAGATGAGCTGGTGAGTTATATATGTCGATCAGAGTAGAAAACGTCTCATATGTATATTATGCCCAGACACCCATGGAGAAGCACGCACTGTATAACATTAACATGACTGTGGAAGACGGTGAGTTTGTAGGGCTAATAGGACATACTGGATCAGGTAAGTCTACACTCATTCAGCACTTTAATGGGTTATTAAAGCCCACGTCTGGCAAAATATTTATCGATGATGAAGATATTACCAAAAGGAAAATGGACTTACGTTCTATCCGGACTAAGGTAGGTATGGTATTCCAATACCCAGAGCATCAGCTGTTTGGCGAGACTGTCTACGAGGATGTTGCGTTTGGACCAAGCAATCTTGGTCTTAGTGGCGATGCGTTAGAGCAGAGGGTCAGTGAAGCTTTAGCTATGGTTGATTTAGAGTACGATCAATGTAAGATGCGTTCACCGTTTGCACTCTCCGGTGGGCAAAAACGACGAGTTGCTATTGCTGGTGTTTTAGCGATGAAACCTAAGGTGCTGATTCTTGATGAACCAACGGCTGGTCTTGATCCTAAGGGAAGGGATGAAATACTTGATCAAGTCGAGAGGTTGCACCAGGAGTGGAAGCTAACAGTGATATTGGTAACCCATAGTATGGAGGATGTGGCACGACTAGCAACGCGCTTGATAGTGATGAATCACGGAGCGATCGCGATTGAGGGAACATGTAAGGAAGTGTTTCGTCAAGCTGAGTACCTTGAGGGAGTAGGCTTAGGGATACCACAAGTAACTAGTTTACTACGTGAATTGAACAAACGCGGCTTTGATGTAGTAACGGATTCATACACGTTAGATGATGCAGAGAAAGAGATCGTTAAGTTATTGGAGTTAAAAGAACATGGCAATGTTTAAAAATATTACTATAGGGCAATACATTCCAGGAACATCGTTTATTCACCGTTTAGATCCGCGCACAAAGATTATTGCAGCCTTTTTATTGATTATCCTACTTTTCATGCTTCGTTCTTTTATTGGTTATGGGTTTGCTGCACTTTTTATTTTCGGGATAATTTATCTATCAAGATTGCCAATTATATTTGTGCTACGAGGAATCCGTCCTCTGTTAATTATCATATTGCTGACTCTCTCACTGCATATTTTTATGACCGAGGGAACTGAAATTTTGCGCGTTTGGTTTATATCCATCACGATTGAGGGTTTGAGTCGTGGTGTAATGATGGGTCTACGGTTAGTGTTGTTAGTCATGGGAACTTCATTATTGACATTGACGACATCACCGATATTATTAACCGATGGTATTGAGAGTTTACTCAAACCGCTGAAGCGTATTGGTGTGCCCGCCCACGAGCTAGCCATGATGATGACGATTGCTTTACGTTTTATTCCTACATTGCTAGAGGAAACAGAGAAGATTATGAAGGCTCAAATGGCTAGAGGCGCAGATTTTGAAAGTGGCAATGTCTTTCAAAGGGCCAAAAATCTTGTGCCATTATTAGTGCCCCTATTTATTAGCGCCTTTCGGCGGGCCGATGATTTAGCCATAGCCATGGAAGCAAGAGGGTATCGTGGTGGTGAAGGAAGAACAAAATTTCGCGAGTTGAAATTTGCCATGCATGACGTATATAGTATTGTATTTGTGATTGGGTTTGTACTTATCATTAGTCTTTTTTTCTAGGGTGTTAGGATGAAAAATTATAAATTAGTGTTAGAATACGACGGAACCGATTACCATGGCTTTCAGATACAAGTTCGAGAAGTGACAATCCAAAGTTGGCTAGAACGTGCACTCGGTATGTTAGCCCAAGAACCCATTCGGGTGTTTGGTGCAAGTCGAACTGATGCAGGTGTACACGCTTTAGGGCAAGTTGTTCATTTCTTTGCGAATCTTACTGTTCCTGATCAGCGATTGCCTCAGGCTCTAAATAGTATACTACCACCAGATATTCGCGTGAAATCGGCAGTAAGTGTTAACGATCAGTTTCATGCTCGCTACGATGTGACATGGAAAACATATGTTTATCGAATTTATCAGGCTCCCATCTCCTCAGTCTTTCACCGCAGATATGCTTTGTGGGTTAAGCAACCGCTAGATTGGGATAAGATGGTAATAGCAAGCAAGGACTTAATTGGAACCCATGATTTTCTTGCTTTTACATCTAGCAAGAGCAGGGTGAAATCGACTGTACGTAGCATTAGTGATTGTAGTTTAACATTTAATCAAAGTGTAGCAGAATTCCGCTACACGGCCGATGGATTTTTATATAATATGGTACGAAATATCATGGGAACTCTCATTGACGTCGGTTTAGATAAAAGACCGGTTTATTGCATGAAAGAAATCTTATTGTCGCAAGATCGAAGGTGTGCGGGAGTTACCGCACCTGCTCATGGATTATGTTTAGAGTCAATTTCTTATGATTAATTTTTTCGAATTGGACTTGACATCTTGACCAAATTCCAGTAGAATTGTAGTTGGTGATTTTTACGTAAACCTCCTGACTTAGAAGTTGTCCGCCCCGTTCAACGACTAGGGTAAGGTAGAGTATACATCAAAGTAGTAAGGAGAACGCTTATGGTAAGCGGTGGCTCCGATGTAAGGGAGGAATACTATGAAAACGTTAATGGCTAATTCAGAGACAGTTGAAAGAAAATGGTATGTAGTTGATGCTACAAATAAAACACTTGGACGTCTAGCATCACAAGTGGCTTCTATTCTTAAGGGAAAACACAAGCCAACCTATACACCCCATGTGGATACAGGTGATCATGTTATTATCCTAAATGCAGAAAAAATCAAGTTAACTGGTAACAAACTGCAAGATAAGAAATATTACCGTCACAGTGGATATACAGGTGGTATGAAAGTAAAAACAGCTGGTGAAATTTTAAGTAGTGCAAGGCCTGAGCGAGTACTTAAACTAGCAATCTGGGGTATGATACCTCATAATCGTTTAGGACGGCAGATGATCAAGAAATTGCGGGTATATGCTGGTTCCGAGCATTCACATCATGCTCAGAAACCCGAAAGCCTGGATCTATAAATGGGAAGGGAGGCAAAATAGATGAGTGCTATAGCTAACACTGAAACCTATTATGGCACTGGCCGACGCAAGACTTCAGTTGCTCGTGTCCGTTTATTACCTGGTAATGGAAAGGTAGTTGTCAACGGTCGTGAAATAGAAGATTACTTTGCTCGCCCAGTTTTACGAACTATTGCTCGCCAACCTTTAGTTTTAACAAATACTGAAGGTAAGTATGATGTTCTCGTTAACGTACATGGTGGAGGATCTACAGGACAAGCAGGAGCGATTCGTCATGGAATTGCTCGAGCATTACTAGGCGTAGACATAGAAATGCGTGGAAGTCTAAAAAGAGCTGGTTATCTAACTAGAGACCCGAGAATGAAAGAACGATTAAAATACGGTTTGAAAAAGGCAAGAAAAGCTCCTCAATTCTCAAAGCGTTAGAACACGTAAAGACCCGGGATACTCCCGGGTCTTTTATGTGGTACGGAATTAGGGATCAATCCCTCAATTTCAATTGGTGGTTCTGGTTCTGGTTCTGGTTCTGGTTCTGGTTCTGGTTCTGGTTCTGGTTCTGGTTCTGGTTCTGGTTCTGGCTCTGGTTCTGGTTCTGGTTCTGGTTCTGGCTCAGGTTCTGGCTCAGGTTCAGGACGTATTGTGCGTGTTGGCTGTCTGGGTATTGTAGGTAGTTCTTCGCATGGTGCTAAACGGGTGGGCTCTGTTCCCACGATAAATGCATCTAGTTCCGTGTATGGGCAACGCTCATTC
>SKJB01000071.1 GCA_007116145.1 Limnochordia bacterium
GCATACTTCTTGGCAGTGGTCCAGGTGATTCCCATAATATTCTTGAGTGCATTAACAGATAACCCTTTCTCATTTCGTAACATTTTGATACAATTGATTTGAGACATTGTCAGCATTCCTTTCATCCCCCTACTGTTTTTTGTTCCCAACTTCTAACAGTACAGGTTGATGGGGCGGCTGACAAGTCTTTTCTTCTTTACCGGGTTATCTATTTTTCCTTTGCAATCTTGTATAGTTTTATTTTACACTATACATAACTACTGACATTCCTAGCTGCTATAACTTGCTGGCTTTGTGTCTAGCTCAACAGATGAGGAGTAGCTCACTTCAAAACCTCTATTAATACTTGCCATTTGCAAAGTCCTTAAACAAGAGATTTTCTTAGTGGCAATTCACCGAAAAACTTAGATTATGAATTGAGTTAAAATTTGTTGAGTTTCATGTTCAAAACTAAAGTCGATTTACTATAGTCACCTAGTGGAGTTAACAGTTCACGTATTTGAGTTAGCCGATCTATTTCCGATTTAATTGAGACAATTTCTATCGCAATACTCCCTGCAGATTAGTAGAGACCAATCTCTGCTAGGGTATTTTTCTGACTAATCCAGCGAAATGAACAGCTACTTAGTCTTACCCTATGGTCTTTTAGAAGACGGTCAGACGAGAAATGAACTGATAGTTTGACACCAGATGGAACATTCGCGCCTATTTATGCCAAAACTCGTGGCGTTTGCTGGTGAGCGGCGAGGACCTAACTGGGGTGATCTACCAGTCTATGTTTATCTATAGACCATGTCATTAGTTCAGCTCCGCGTCCTCTCCGTCCAGCTCGTCTTCCTTGATCTGCAATCTCTTCATGAGCCCTTCTTGGTTCACAAAGTCCAATGAAGTCGCAGATTTCATGCGTTGTTCTGCCTCGACAAGCAGCTGATAGTTCTCCGCTATTTCCATTAACTCTTTGTATTTGTCCGGGTTGATCAGGACACAGGTCGGCTTATTATTCTTTACCACAATTTTCACACCGCTGCGGGTTACTTCTTCAAAAATCTTGCATGCTTCGCCTTTGTTAAACCTAGAAATCGGAACCATAGCGTCCATTAGGTTTCGCATATCGTGATCAAGCATCGAGCACACCTCTTTCTAAAGACTACACGAGCTTTTCTTGCTTTTATTGTATGCGGCATCAATATTTTTATCAATGTATTTATCGGCAAATTTAATGTATTAATGTAGCTGCCACAAGGGGTTCGTCTCAAACCCTTTGTTCTACCAGCTCCTTTTTTGTGCCTGAACATCAAAGGTCTTAGTTGTTTCTCATGGTTTTCCCGTGAGAATCATCTCTTTATTTCTCTTTATAAACATCAATGGCCAACTTAAAGCACTGAGCATGCCGGCAATGCTCCAGCTACGATTCGAACATTCATAATGCAATTCTCCCCATCGGTTATGCACTCTGCGTTCGCCTAGTCGATTACACCATCGTCGAGATCAAATATTGATGGAAAGACGATAATTCCTGGTTGAATGGAGCCTGCTTCCACCTGGGTGCAATACCTATCAATCAAGCTTTCATTTTCGATCACTTTAATCATAAAGGGCTCTAGGGCGTTTCGGTTATCTAGTACTTGAAAACGATAAGGATCAAGTACTTTGGTAAGGGTATTGGCTGCTAAGGGTACAGAGAACTCTATTTGACCCTTTCCTAGATATTGAAGAGTAAGCTCCATGTTCTCGTCTAGAACCAAAATTTCTTTAACAATCAGGGGAGTGGTTTTTGCATAGCGTGCATATCCAAGAATCTTGTCTTGGAAAGAAATGACCGTTGAACAGCATTTTGCTTTATGATTACACCAGTCGCTTATGCTCTGTCCTGGTGAAAGGGCAAGAGAATCTTGGTTGTGTTGATCATTCCAGGCTTTGCGTATCCAAGGGATATCGCCATCATTTACCGGTCTTTCGGAAAAACCTTCATGGCTAAAATCGTTATTCACAATCTTTACTCTGGAACCGGACACCGAGAACATCTCCGTTTTATAACCAAAGCGGGGATAATATGTTTCATGACCGCATAGTAGGGAAAAGGTGTAACCTTTTGATTTGGCTCTTTTGTGACCTTCTTCAATTAATTGCCTTCCGATTCCCAGGCGTTGATAACCAGGTGTAACAGCGATGGGACCTAAAATTACGCCCATTTGCTCCTCTCCAAGTACGATAAACTTAAATGGTGTGAAGAGTGCATGCCCCACTATCTGGTCCTTTAGTTTAGCAACGAGAGATAGTTCAGGATCAAAAAAGGAACTATGCCGTAATAGATCAACCAATATGGGCTCGCTGACATATTGATTATTGGGATGCCAGTTAAGAAAAGCTTGGTAGTTTACGTTTGCAATTGCGTTATAATCGGGTACCCCTTCAGGGCTAATTTTGATGTTCATGTTAAACTCTCTCCTTATAGAACTCTTTTTGGAATTTAGCTAACTGTTTACCCCGTTGTTTCTCTTTCTGTTGAAGCTTATTATCTCGTTTGGCATCGATATGGGCTAATTCCTTTTGTAGCTTCACCCAACTCTCCCAGCGCTTCACAGACAGGGTGCCTGCTTCTAGCGCTTCTATTATTGCGCAACCCGGTTCACTTTGATGGGAACAGTCATGAAATCGACAGGAAGCTGTTAGTTCGTCGATATCTCCAAACATAGTCTCCATGCCAACGCTAGACTCCCACAGAGACAAGCTACGCATCCCCGGAGTGTCTAGAATTAGGCCACCATTAGGTAGCAGGATAAGCTCTCGATGGGTGGTAGTATGTCTGCCTTTACTGTCGTCTTCGCGTATTTCGTTCGTCTTGAACAATTCCTCGCCGGCTAACGTATTGACCAATGTGGATTTTCCTACACCTGAAGACCCTAACAACGCGATTGTTTTACCTTTTCTTAGATAGACTTGGATTTGATCTAAACCTTCCTTAGTTATGCAGCTAATCCCATGTACATCAACACCAGGTGCTGTGCGTTGCACGATACTAATCTTCTCGTCAACATCGTCACAGCAATCAGCCTTTGTCAGTATAACGACAGGTGTTGCTCCGCTTTCCCATGTTGCAATCAGATAGCGTTCAAGTCGCCGCATATTGAAATCTCTGTTTAACGATTGAATGAGAAAGACTGTATCGACATTGGCGGCTATGATCTGCTCCTTTGTTTCTAGTCCTGCTGCAGCGCGGGAAAATTTTGTCCTTCTTGACAGCACAAAATAAATCTGGGTAGTATTAAAGCTAGAATCGGTAATGAGGGCTACCCAGTCACCGACAGCGAGTTGCACTTCTTCATGTTGTTTAGCATGTGACCGATTCACCAATAGGTCGCCAGCATCTGTCATCACTCGCACTAGTTGCCCATGATCAGCAATAATCCGGGCGGGATACATCTGTGTTGATGCTCGCTCATTCCATTCTTGTTGAAAATGTTCATTCCATCCATAATTAGCTATATTCAAGATTTGTATCCATCCTTTGCTTTTAATTTTAAAAAACGCGCAAAAATCCCGCAGATATCGACCACCTGCGAGATTAACTATGGCCCTGGTTATTTTAGGGCAACAAAAAAACACGCTACCAATGCGTGTTACAATTAACCAATCACACGAATTCAGGTTGCTCGAAGAAGTTGCACAGAGGTAGCACAAACTAAGCTTTGCGAGTAAGAAAACTCACACAGCTAGTATTCGATACCCGTGCTTATTTAGTTAGTCGAAAACCACCATAACAATTGCTACATACATACTTACGACACTCCTTTCGTTAATGCAACTGAATATTTCATTAATCACCGTTATTTTACAACGAGTACTATGAATTGTCAAATGTTTTTTAAAGTTTTGTTTAGACGAAGCATCACTTATAGCTTTAATCATATTTCTTAAATCTGTTTAGATAGCTATATTCGTCAACTTTAGGAGGGTTCATTTTTAGAGCTTTTTTGGTCAAGGAACATTTTGGTTACCAAGCAGGAATTTATGCAGAAATTGCTTAATGTTAAAAGTGGGTATTTAAAGTTAATTCGACCTTTAAGGCGATAACTATAGAGATTTATCCTGCTATCCTAAGTGATCAAAATATTCTGCTTAGATGTGTTTTCTTTGGGTAATCTTTTCCTTTTAAAAAAACGAGCAATTTCTATAACAAGTAGATTAGGACGGCGCATACGGTGGTAGTTACACCACGGGCAGCGACGTCCTAATTTATTTTGGAGCTGGAGGGATTTCAAAGGCAATTTTTTAGTTCCGCCCATGTGGCAAGAGGTCCTTCTAAAATAGTTACACTCGGTTATGACAAATAACAAGGATATTAACCATTCTAGGGCGAATTTAGGTAATACAAGATAAGCGAAACTTGGCTTAGGGTTAGTATTTGGTACTAGTATTCTACAAAAATCTGGATCAGGGGGTATCTGTCATGACTGTTAGATCAAACGGCCGTCTTACTGTAGTATGTTTTATCTCCGATATCGAATCAGATTACTCTGATCAGATTTGTAGAGGAACAGTGGAAGCTGCAAAAGAGCACGATATTAATCTACTGCTATTTCCTGGCCAGCTAATTAACTCCGCTAACCCGTTCGACCAGCACCTAAATGTGATATATGATTTGGTAAATCATCGTAATGTAGATGGTCTGATACTACACGCAGCATTAATTCGTGGAGTCCGCGACGGTTTAGACATTCACCAGTTTTATAAGAAATACGCTCCCTTACCGCTGGTGACAATTGGTCAAGTAGTGCCTGGTGCCAGTGCAATTCTGCTAGATAACAAACGTGGATTAGGAGAAGGGATTAATCATTTAATTCGCGATCATGGGCGTCGCAAGCTTGCTTTTGTTCAAGGAGCTCGTCATAATATAAATGCGGAAGAACGGTATACTACATACCTGGAGGTTCTAAAAGCTAATTCTATACCCTTTGATCCGAATCTAGTATATAGGGGAAGTTTCAGTCCAGAAAGCGCTGTAAAAGTAGCCTCAGCGATGGTGGATAAGAAGGGACAGTTTGACGCAGTCATAGCCGCGAATGATGCCATGGCCTTAGCGATATTATCAGTTCTGCAAGAGAATGGTTTCCGTATTCCTGAGGATGTATCTATTATGGGTTTCGATAATACCCAAGCTAGTTGGTATAATAGAATTCCGTTAACAACTGTCAATCAACAAACCTATGATTTGGGGAGGCAATCCGTTGACGCTATATTGGATTTAATACGAACTGGTAAACCACAACAGATAACTATGCCAACGGAACTGGTCACCCGCGAATCCTGTGGTTGTACTTTAGAAACGGCTAGACAGTCTCTGCAGCCAGAAGCCCCAATGACAAACAGATTAGCAGATTTAACCCAACTAATAGATCAAAGTGCTAAAAAAGCTGTGTTTACTAGCAATTTTTCACAAAATATGACAAAACTTCACTCTTGTCTTAATGAGGAATTGAAACGTAAAGATATAAGTGAGAAAGATATCCTATGGCTAAAGGGCGAGCTCACACGATTGTGGAATAGAATGGCAACAGATATCGAGAGTGTGGAGAAAATCCAAAAAATGGGAAAGTTTTTTCTGGAGACAATGACTTTGTTAACAGAATTAATCTTACAGCAACACGCAAGAAGAGATGAAGGACGACATCTTATGTTCCAGAGTCTTCGTAAAAGCTTGGAGCTGATGGTGCCCTACCTTAATGATCGTGAGAAGGCTGTGGAATATGCGGCTTACCAAATAAATAGACTAGGGTTTAGTCCTTGGTATATCTATCTATATGACAAGGAAGCACCTCTTGTTAACGGAGAATCTTGGGAGTGTCCGCAGACAGTCAAGCTAATTATGGCACAGCCTAGTCATGGATTAGAGGAGACGATGAAAAGCAAATCTTCCATTCCCACTAAGGATATTATGAGTAGAAGGTTCTTCGTATTAGACAGCCCATACTGCCTGGTGGTTAATCCGCTCTTTCTGTTAGGAGACCAGATGGGGTTTATTCTATGCAATTTTAATCCTAAGGATAGCTGGTTATATAAGAATCTCTTCCTGCAGATTAGCTGTATCTTTAGATTCTCCTTTTTGATTCAGGATAAAGAGGAAATTGAGTCCAAGCTACGCGGTGTGCTTCAAGAATTAGAGGAGCATAATGCACGCTTAAGCAATATTTCTCAAACTGATGATTTGACTGGGTTATATAATCGACGGGGCTTTTTAGCAGTAGCCAGTCAGTGTCTCCACCAAGCGTACCGTATGGATAAAGGGGTAATGCTCTTCTATGCTGATATGGATGGGCTAAAACAGATTAATGACAGATATGGTCATGGCGAAGGTGATTACGCCATTTGCAAAGCTGGGGAGCTACTAAAGAAGACGTTTCGTGATTGTGATGTGGTATCACGTTTCGGTGGTGATGAGTTCACGATTTTGGCTATAGGTACTAGTTCAGATGGAGTAGATGCTATCAATTTACGATTACAGAAAGAAATTGAAACCTATAATTCTGTGTCTGGAAAACCTTGGTCGCTGTCCATCACAATGGGTGCTGTATCTGTTAGTAGAAAAAGTGAAATATCCATTGAGCAATTGCTCTCCGAGGCAGATAATGACTTATATCAGAAGAAAAACACCAAACAGACAGAAAAGGAAGCCCGTTGATCAATGTTAACGCTGCGGCAAATGGGCAACAGCAATAAAAAAACGTTCGTGTTTATCTACTTGATAAGCATGAACGTTTTTTTGTGCGATGTTAGTGGTGGGAGATCATCCTATCATGACAGTTCAATAACAAAAGGAGATCGACAACACTTCGATCTCCTTTTGCCTCAAACGCTCTCCTTTGCTGCCCTCAAAGTTGCATAAGTTGCAGCTTTGAATTGAACGTTTACAATCTGAAGCTATCTGTCATTAAACATTTCATCTAAAACAGCTTGAACTTGAGGTACGACAGCTGCAATCGTGCTTGAAACACTAACATCCTCACTAATAATGGATTGGATGGCATCGTGCAATCCACCTGCAATTACAACCTCACGATTTTCAGCATGGGTACGATTTTCAGAAGCTTCTTGCCATAGTCTTAACGAATTACGATCAGCCATAAAACCGCCCCAGTGCATCCAGTAATCCTGCTCCCACTCTTCCATGGACATGGGTTTATAGTGTGATGTTAGCTGACGCAAGGCATTGACTATCTCAATAATTCCCCGTGGATTTGGCTCGGTTATGGGAATTACTGACATATGACGATTCCAATAAGGGAAGACGTATTCATCTGCGGTTGGACCTTTAGGTAAAGGAACCCATCCAAACAAGTCATCCATCTCTTGGAACTGTTCAAATTGCAACACTGGCGGAGGCGAATAATGCATGGCTGCATCTGCCGCTCCACTTCGACCACGTGCCGTAACAGCTCCGTGTTGCCACAACCGTTGCCAGAGCTCAAATGCTTCAATAGCCTCGGGCGAATTAAAGGCTACTTCAACTCTTCCGTCAACGACTTTTGTTAAACTTGCATTGTTCGTAAATACAAGGTTACTCATCTGCTCCCACCGACGCCAGAAGATGTTTACGCCGTAAAAGTCGATCTCACCATCACCTGTGGTATCTCGGGTAAAATATTTAGCCAAATCTTCAAACACGTCCCAAGTCCATTCGCCGTCTAAATATAGTTCATATAAATCAGGTAATCCTTCTTCATTAAATAAATCGGTGTTCCAGAGGATACCCACTGGTTCGATGATTCCGTTATTGTCCTCGAACCCATATAGATGACCGCCAACTCGAAGTCCTTCTTTACTATTAAAGGACTCAGGCAAACTGTCGTAGTAGTCCTGATCAAGTATGTCGTCTAAGCGGTGAAGATAGCCTCCCATAGCGAGAGGAATATGACTGTTTTGTGCCAGGATAAGATGGGCAGAAAAAGCACTGGCTGTAAGGTCCCCAGCAATGATGTCGGGTCCATAGATATTCATTAGCTGATTTGCACCGACATAATCATGGAACTCTAGCTTCACATTAAACATTTCTTCTACCTCTGCAATGTGAGCTTGTAAGCGTGGATCAGGATCGCGCCAATCATAGTCTCCGCGCTCGCCAAATGGTGTTATATCCCAAAATCTGAAGTCTAAGCGAACTGTACGACCTTCAAAATCAAAGGTTGGTGGTGCTGCATGTGCCACAAAACTTGTCAAAAATAAAGCGATCAGTAAAACAGACAGAATTGATATACGTTTCATGTGTTTGCCTCCTAAGTAGTAGTTAATACTCTTGTGCTCACTATCCTTCTTAAATTATTTCGCAGTTAATCGTATCGGTCATCACTCCTCTCTAACTACCCAATCTCTATTGTGTTACTTGTAGATAGACGGACGAAGTTAGCATCCTGCTTGCCTGATC
The DNA here is from genome assembly GCA_007116145.1 of Limnochordia bacterium. Lineage (GTDB taxonomy): Bacteria > Bacillota > Limnochordia > Darwinibacteriales > DTU012 > CSBR16-88. The sequence continues at coordinate 8,420 of SKJB01000071.1, forward strand.
ACACGTTAGCCAAGTAGATATTAACTTCTTACACATAGTGTTTCCACATACGAGAAACATTTCCTTCTTTTTTTATTAATATCTTTCGTTAGTAATTCAAGAATTGTTATTGTGTGACAAAGGAGTTATTCATTTTCTGCCTAATAATTATAACTATTGGGTTGTATGTTCTGGACATTTAGGGAGGTAATATAGATGAATAGTAAGGCTATAGAGGTAACGGATCTTCGGAAGCACTATGGAGATGTTAAGGCTGTCGATGGAATAAGCTTCTTCATTAAAAAGGGTCAGGTATTTACGTTGTTAGGTCCTAACGGAGCTGGAAAAACTACCACTGTGGAGATACTAGAGGGGTTAAAAGAGGCAGATAGTGGCGAGATATCTTTCTTTGGTGAATTATGCATGAAAATCGGGTCTGCAGAGAAACAGCGCTTAGGTGTGGTGCTGCAACACACGAACTTCATTGACAAAGTGAAGGTCAAGGAAATGGTAGAGATGTTTGCTTCATTCTACCGAAAGTCTTTGCCGACCCAACATATTCTGGAGCAGGTGGCTCTTACGGAGAAGGCTAATGCGTATGTGGAACATCTATCAGGTGGGCAACGTCAACGACTATCTATTGGATTAGCGCTAGTAAACGATCCCGAGATTATCTTTTTTGATGAACCTACTACTGGATTGGATCCTCAGGCAAGACGGAGCATTTGGGATCTCATGGAACAGCTTAAGCACGAGGGAAAAACCATTTTTCTTACCACACATTATATGGAGGAAGCGGAGCGGTTGTCTGATTACGTCTATATTATGGATCATGGTAAAATCATAGATGGGGGAACACCGCGAGAATTGATTGATAAGATTGGTCAAGAAAGTGTAATCGAATTTGATGCCTCCTCTCTGACGAAAGAACAGGTGGCTGGTTTAGAGGGACGTTATACGAAAGTCGCTATGACAGGAACCCAGTTAGGGATCTATGTATCAGATCTCTCTAGCGCGATGATGGCTCTAATGGACTGGACCAGAGAGCAGGAACTTCAGTTAGAAGGGTTTTCTGTCCGCAGACCCAATCTTGAGGACGTGTTTCTAAACTTAACAGGAAAGGGGTTGCGCGATTAATGAAACAGATCTTTAGTATCTTTCGGCAGTACTCCCTAGGAGCCCTTCGCGATCGGTACTCACTGTTTTGGAACCTAGTGTTTCCTTTGCTACTGATGGCCATATTGGTGCTAGTTTTCGGAAACATGGGTGAGCTAACGGGCGCAATGGTGTTTAGGATCGGACTTGTGAACTTTGAGCAGCAAGATGGACAGATGGATGAGCAAAGGACAAGCTATGCTATCCAGCAGACACTTGAGGATGCAGCGAACAAGGAAGAGGCTTGGATAGAACTGGTTTCAGCTCGTAATAACAAAGAACTGGATAAGACTTTGGCTGGTTTACTTCAGGAGCTCGAACAAGGTCAGCTCCACGCGGTCCTGGTTATTCCCGATCAATTTGATGGTAACGTGCTTCAAGGTATTGCGGGGCAGTTTTCACCGCATGTTGAAGCAGGTCAAACTGGCGATTTAGTCGTTTATTACAGGCGTACGAACCAAATGTCAATCATTGCTGTGGACATACTGAGTCAGATCGTTGAACAAGTCAACCGGGCAATCAGTATCGAGGTTGGTTTGGCTGACGGTAGTGCTGCCGTCGCATTGGCTAATCGGCAAGTTAATCCAAGCAGTAGTATCGGGAAACCCTTCTCCTTTGTCGGTTACATAATTCCAGGAATTATTCTTATGGCTTTTTTAAGTTCAGGACTCGAGATTGTCGTGGAGAGAGTAGCAAGTAGTCGGGAAAAAGGTATTTTACGGCGATATTTTGCTAGCCCTTTGCACCCATGGCAATTCACTTTAGGTTTATTACTCTATGTTGTGTTCTTATCCTTAGTTCAGGTAATACTTATATCCTTGTTTAGTCACTTTGTCTTTAACACACAGTTGCAGTTATTACAGCCTTTACCCCTATTCTACCTAGTATTTGCTCTGTTTACGATCTTGTCCCTAGGTATAGGTTTGGTGGCAACCGCTAAGACAGCTAACGCTGCGAGTACTCTAACAAATGCGCTTTTCTATCCGTTAATGTTTCTTGGAGGGCTATATTTTCCTGTGTCTAATTATCCTTTTCCCATAAGTATTGTTGTTTTGGTTAACCCAATTACCTATTTAGTCAATGGTTTACGTGATAGTCTCGGTGTTTTTCCGTCGCCGACAAACGCTACGCTTAACATAGTGGTGCCTGCTGCTTGGATGGTGGGTTCCCTGATCTACGGTATTAGACGGTTTAACTGGTCGTCAAAGGGGGATGCATAGATGTTTACAAGATATCTCAGATTGACCAAAGCATTGGTTCTGAGTTTTTTTCGGGATCTTCAGTCGTTATTTTTTTCCTTAGTAATGCCTTTGATGTTCTTAGTGATTTTTGGATTTATGTATGCCGATATGGGTGACAACGCTCGCATTACGCAAGCAGCGGTGTATGTAAATGCCAGTGAAACCGTATTCTGGCAAGCTCTAGAGGGGATACCAGGATTTAAGGTTTTAGAGGTGGAGACTCAAGCCCAGGTGGAAGATATGGTTCGTCTGCAACAGGTTCCTGTGGGTTTGACTTGGGATGGCACGGAGCTTGTACTGTACACGAATCCAGTTAACATCCAAGATAATACCTATTATAACCAATTGGCTCAGGGTGTAAAGACTTCGCTTGATCAGGAGCGGATGGGTGTGGTAGAATTTGTCTCACTAAAGCGCAATGCAGTGGGTGGTGATGGTGGATTTGGTTTGCCATTTATATTCCCTGGGATCATTGCTTTAGGTGTTGTGTCTTCAGGTCTGTTTGCTATCACATCGTCTTTTATGCACTATAAAGATAAGAAGGTGCTAAAACGCCTGGTAGCCACACCAATGAGTCGCCTTGGTTTCCTAGCTGCCTTAATGACTACGCGTGGCTTGGTTAGCATAATCAGTGCTCTATTAGTGCTTGCAGCAGGCATCTTAGTTTTTGGTATCCAGTTGGATGTTGACTGGCTCTTGTTTATTCCCTACTTATTGCTTAGTACACTGATGATGATGGGATTCGGAGCCTTGATTACCCTTATTTCTAAGACCGCAGAAAATGCAACGCAGATAGCGAGCATTCTCATGACAGCTATGTTATTTTTCTCTGGAATTTATTTTCCAGTGGAGTTTCTCCCAAGTTATTTCCAGCGGGCCAGTACCTTTTTACCTCTGACCTATGTAGCGCGGGGTCTGCGATCCATCATGGGGATAGAAGCTCTTAATCATGGACGATTATTCTGGGAAACCGCACTTTTAGTAAGTGTCTCGTTAGTTCTAATATGGTTAACTACATTGTATAGTGATTGGAGCGAAGGGTAGTGCGCACAATTAACTCTCCCTCTTTTGCCTTCGTATTGCTCAGCTAGTCTTATATATAGTAGTTAATGAGTTGATGCTCTAGCGTTCGGATTTCTCGTGGAGTGTTTTAGCAACTTGTGATATACTATGTGTATGTGTAGTCAGGTGCTGTTAGGTGCAAATGACCATGGCAATATCATAGGGCTTCAAAAGTTTGATATATCTAGACTAAACCAGATGATTTCTAAAGTGTGCTCTCGAAGAGCTCAACCGTCTTCTTCAGGAGTCTACACATTTTTATGCAGATGAACAGCCAGTCGATGATACAGCAGCTAAAGATTTGGATAACGATCTTGTTCAAGAATTCCTCGAAAATAAAGTTGGCGTGAAGTATCTCCAAGATGAAGCCGCCATGAACATCGTTCTAAACAATATGAAGATACTAAAAGGGTTACAGTGTACTTTAGGTGGATTTCTTCTATTTGGAAGAAAAGCAAGCCTCAAAACGAGCCAGTTTTACATAGCTGTTATTTCTTGGTATGGCACAGATATTTCAGGCTCCCAGTGGCGAAACCAGGATGTCAGAGGTAGAGGTGCAGAAACTGAATGCGAGGGAGTTTGCTGATGACAAACGCTGATACAAGTTGTAATGGGTTGATGATTGTCGAGGTTGTTAATGAGGATGTAAAAGGAGATATCGAAGATCACCTTGCTAGTCTAGCATATCCGATGGATTCATGGCTTGAAGATAGGTTGATGGAATCTGTTAGCTATAAGCTTATGCATGAAGATATGTGTATAGGTTATGCAGGGTTAATTGCGGAAACGCTACATTTTTTTCATGTGAGAAAAGAGCATTTTAAGTATGCACCAATCATGTTCGAAAAAGTTATTCAAGAAAAAGGCATTAAGCGGGTATTTGTTATGACCCAGGATGCCTTACTTTCTGCACTCATAGCGGAGTGGGATTACGATAAGGAGAAACAAGCTTGCTGGTTTACAGATAGCAGAAGGCCTGAGAACTGGAAGACGCACATAGAAGGTGCAGTTTTTAGAGTTGCCCAGAAAAATGATGTGCAGCGTATCCGAAGTATTTCAGGTGATTTCTTTGATGAGGCAAGCGGAGGATTTCGTTGTCTGGAAGAGCGGATTGAAGCCGGAACGATTTTTGTTCTCACAGACAGTACGCACCTATTAGGCGTCGGTATAGTTGAACAGAGTCAATGGTGTCCGGCTGTTGTTTCCATTGGTATGTATGTCGATAAAGTACACCGAAAACAAGGCTGCGCTAGAACAATACTTCTAAACCTTAAGCGGTGGGCGTACAGTAGCAAACTCATTCCTGTGGCAGGCTGCTGGTACTACAACACTTTATCGAGGAAGAGCCTTGAATCAGCTGGAATGATTGTTACATCAATCGGATACGAAGCTATTTTGAAGGGTAAAGAAGATCTGCCGCTGCGAACGGGAAATCCTCCAGGCGAATTGGTCTAATGTTTAAAGATTAACTGAAAGCAATACAAAGGGAGAGGTGTAATGTGGATCAAAAACTCAAGGATATTCTACAAGATAAGTACGGCAACTATATTCTCCCGTTCTTTTGGCAACATGGAGAAGATGATGCGGTACTAATTGAAGAAATGAATCGCATTTATCAATCAGGTATCAAAGCTGTTTGTGTGGAATCGCGACCCCATGGAGGCTTCTGCAAGGAAGAATGGTGGGAGGATTTAGATCTCATTATGGCTGAGGCTAGACGGCGCGATATGAAAGTTTGGTTATTAGATGATAAGAAGTTTCCTACTGGATTTGCTAATGGTCTGATTCAGGATAAATATCCGCACTTAGGCAAGCGGCACATTCAAGAACGGCATGTTGATGTTGTTGGTCCGTTAAAAAACGCTACATTACTCGCTGGGAGCAGACCTGGTGTGGTGGAGACTTTAATCTGTGCTGTGGCTTATAAACGTTTGGGAACGGGTAATGATCTTTCCACTGAATGTGTAAATTTGACTAGTAATGTCAAAGGAGGGTTTCTCTACTGGGATATCCCGGAAGGACATTATCGAGTGTTTTTCATATCCAAAACCCACCAGGGTGGTAAGCTAGATTACATCCACATGATCGATCCGGAATCTGTAGATGTGTTGATCGAAGCAGTGTACGAGCCTCATTATCAACGGTATAAGGACTACTTTGGCAATACATTTGCAGGCTTCTTCTCAGATGAACCTGGTTTTGGCAACCACGACAAAACATCACGTAGAGATCTTACCGTTGGGATGCCTTACATAATTCTACCGTGGCGTGACGATCTAGTGGAACTTTTGTCGGATAAAACTGGAGAGGATGCTGCGTTATTGCTTCCAGGTCTGTGGTATAACGTAGAACCTCTGACTTCAGTGATTCGTAGTGCATATATGGAGGTGGTGACAACTCTCTATCAAGAGAGCTTCTGTCGCAAGCTTGGAGAATGGTGCCGGAATAGAGGTGTGGAGTATATTGGACATATAATCGAAGACGCGAATACCCACGCTCGACTTGGAGTTGGTGCAGGGCACTTTTTTCGCAGTCTTGATGGACAGGACATGGCGGGAATTGATGTAGTTCTTCATCAAATTGTGCCCGGATTTCATGATGTGACACATGCATCGCGTACTTCGAGTAAATCTGTAGATCCAGCATTCTTTAATTACATGTTAGCAAAGCTCGGGGCTTCTCATTCGCATATTCACCCCAGGACGAAAGGAAGGGCTATGTGTGAAATATTTGGAGCCTATGGTTGGGCTGAAGGTATACCTATGATGAAGTGGTTAACGGATCATATGCTTGTGAGGGGGATCAACTACTTTGTTCCTCATGCTTTTTCACCTAAGTTTCCTGATCATGATTGCCCGCCTCATTTTTACGCCGGAGGGGAGAATCCGCAGTTTCGTGATTTCCGAATTTTAATGGAGTATACAAACAAAATGAGCCATCTGCTGACAGACGGACGGCACATTGCCACAGCAGCTGTGTTATACCACGCCGAAGCAGAGTGGGCTGGTGGCGAGTATATGTACACAGAGGTTCCTGTTAAAGCACTGTATGACGAGCAAATAGATTTTGATATTGTTCCGATTGATACCTTACGAGAGGGTGCCACAGTAGTAGAGCACAAGCTTATGATACAAAACGAGCAATATGATTGTCTAGTCATCCCGTATGCAGAGATTCTTCCAGTCAAAGCGATCCAAAGAATATCTGAGCTAGCAGAAGCGGGACTTCCAGTTATTTTTGTTGATGGCCTTCCGCTAAAGAGTGCGGAAAATCAGGAGATCGGCTCCTACTTCAAATGTGAGAATCTGATCGTAGTACCGCTTGAGCAACTTGCAGATTACCTTGTGGAAAAAGGTTTTTTTGACCTACGACTGAAGGAGCCCAACCCATTATTACGATGCTATCATTATGAACGGGAAGATACGCATTATTTCATGTTCTTTAACGAGAGCATTCATAATGCGGTTTGTGTGGATGTAGTACTGCCCCTTGAGGGCAAATATGTGTATTTGGACTTTCTGCAAGATATTGCCGTGACAAAGGAAACCAAGGGAAATTTTGTTGACATTGAACTATCGCCGTACCAGTCTTGTTTGATCGCTTTCCCTGCAGATGGAAGGATGGAGGAGTTTGCATCGTTTGTTAAGCGCCAAGTTACGCAAGAAACGATCGTAACGGGTCCCTTTCAGATTGAATTAAGCGAGATGAAGGAGTATCCAAGTTTCAAGCTGTTTAGGACAAATAGTGAGCTCATTAATATAACAAGTGCTGCTGGCCAACCAGAATTTGCTGGAATCATGAAGTATTCAACAACCTTTACTGCTGACACATATGGGGACTATACACTTGATCTAGGAATCGTTGGAGAAACTGCATCTGTTTGGGTAAATGGTGAGAGTGTGGGCGTGCGGATTTGTCCGCCGTACCACTTCGAGGTCAGTACAATGGTGAAACCTGGAGTTAATACTCTTGAGGTTGAAGTTGCTAATACACTTGCATACAAATTGCAAGATCAATTTTCTCAATATCTCGTATTGCCGCCATCAGGCCTGCAAGGTCCGGTTACGCTTATCCGACGAACAGTGGTATAGCAGAAGTGGAAATTGCCTACAAGACTGGTATCCATCAAGGAGATGAACCCTAGTTTAACTAGAAATGTTTCGCGAAGAATAGAGGAGGTATTACTTATCTCTTGGAGAATTATAGTTTATAGAAATAACGTTTGTTTATAAATCGCAGCTAATGATGGCGCATATAATAGAAAGGCAATGAAAGCTCTTAACTGCAAGGTTTAGGAGGATATATTTGTTGCCGATGTAGCCATCCAAAAATAATTAGCTGAAAGGAAGAGGCTATGAATACGAGAGCAGTTATCAGTAAAAAAAATCCGATTATTTCTAAGCAGGGAGTGTGCGATCCACATATTCATGTGTTTGACGGAAAATTATATTTGTATGCCAGCCATGATTTTAGCAGGGATAATAAAAATTTTTGCATGAAGGATTGGCAGATATGGTCCTCTAAGGATGCCATACTTTGGGAGTTAGAGAGTGTAGTCAGACCAGAAGATTTTTATATGGGGAGCTCTAATGATTGCTGGGCCACAGATGCTGCATATAAAAATGGGAAATACTATTTCTATTTTTCAAATAGAAACAAACAGACAGGAGTGGCTGTTTCGGATAAACCCGGAAAGGGTTTTAAGGATGCTCTAGGCAGACCGTTGCTAGATGGAACATTAACGACTACCAGAGAATATGATCCTGCTGTATTTACAGATGACGATGGGTGCTCATACATTGTTTTTGGCTCACCCGTTTGGGCTCACGGCGAAGGTGCAGGATACTTTATCGCTAAACTCGGGGATGATATGGTAACACTAGATGAAAAGCCGCGCAGGCTTGAGGTGGATCATGAGTGTGATGACAAAGCCTCGTTGAATAAAATAGGGGGTACATACTATTTGACATGGGCTTCCTTCTATGCAATTTCTGATCATGTGTATGGACCCTACAAGCTTATGGGCAATACGGGAGCGTCGGTTGATCACGGTAGCTACTTTGAATGGCATAATCAGTTATTTAATGCTTTTACAGTTCTAGATCCGACCAAGCATTTTAGGGGAACAGGAATCTGTTATGTCCATCAAAAAAAGAACAAGGAGCTTGTTGTCGATCCAGTGATTGTCGAATACGGTGTGGGTCAATATGATGGAAACTGGAATAAAATAGAGGCTGAGTGGTATATGCAATCCACTGGCATCACCAAGGAAGAGAATCTGCGATTTGGATTTGATGTATGTCTAGAAAATGAAAAAGGTAGTGTGATTTATCCTAACATCAGAAATTTGGATGGGAAAGGTGAAATTGCGATTTATGCTGCGTGTGAATGCATAGAAGGTGCCACTGTTGAGATTTACGATGGCAGTGAGAATGGGCAGTTGCTTGGAGTTTGCCAAATAAAAAACACTACCGATACATTGCGATGGAGAAGCTATCGTCTGTCGACATGTAAAGTCAATTTGGTAAACGATAAGATGGATATATGTTTAGTGATTAAGAAATCTGGCGAAGGTCAAGTGCGTATCGATTTTTTTCGGTTTGATGACTAGAATTTATGGAAGTTAGGAGATATGTTAATGAAAAAAGAACCTAATATATTGCATTTATTTGTGGATCAACAGCGGTTTGATACGATTCGAGCTCTGGGAAATTCGGTGATTAAGACACCGAACCTTGATCGACTTTGTCAAGAGGGAGTTGCATTTACAAATGCATATTCGCCTTCACCAGTTTGTGTATCCGCCCGTTGTTCGATGATTATGGGCCAATATCCGATGAATACTGGATGTTTGGAGAATACTGCCATGCCGACAGATGGACGCCAGACTTTTATGGACGCCCTCACTCAAGCAGGATATAGGACCCACGGGATCGGAAAATGTCATTTTACGCCAAACTCGCATGCACTACGCGGGTTTCAAAGCCGAGAGCGGCAAGAAGAAAATGGTGCCCGTTCACTTGAGGGAGAGGATTATCTGCAATACCTCAAGGACAAGGGTTATGACCATCTGTGTGAGCCCATGGGTGTGCGCGGAGAGATGTACTATATCCCGCAACCATCCCAGTTAGCGCCAGAAGATCATCCTACGCAGTGGATAGGCGATCGCTCAATTGCTTTCATTGAGAAGGAATCTAACAAAGAAGAACCTTGGTATCTATATTCCAGTTTTATTCATCCTCACCCGCCGTTTGCGCCACCAAATCCATGGCACAAATTGTATCGAGCACCGTTAATGCCTCTGCCAAAAGTACCAGCAGATGTGGAGTCATTACAAACCTATATTAATAGGTTTCAAAACCGTTACAAGTATCGAGATCAAGGACTAGATAACAATCTACTCCGGTGTATGAAGGCCTATTATTATGCTTGTATCTCCTTTGTAGACTACCAGATTGGGCGAATTCTCGACTGCTTAGAGGCAAATAATGAGCTTGACAATACACTCATTCTATTTACTACGGATCATGGCGAGCATTTGGGTGATTATAATTGTTTCGGGAAACGGAGCATGCATGATTCTTGTGCGAGGATTCCGTTTATTGTTAGGCAACCTGGCAAGTTTGAGGGTGGTATTCAGTGTGACACTCCAGTTAGCCTAGTAGATATTGCTCCTACTTTCCTCGAAGCAGCTGATGCTCAAATTGAAACCCATACACTCGATGGTGTTGACCTTTCTAAGCTGCTCACTGGAGAAATAGAACGAGAATTAGTATTTGGACAGTTAGCTCCAGGAAAGGGCGATTATGCGGCCGTATCAACATACATGGCGGTGAGTCGCGAATGGAAATATTTTTATAGTGCACCTGATGACAAAGAGTATCTCTTTGATAAAATTCACGACCCAGAAGAAACCCGTAATCGAGCAGGATTACCATTTAGCGAAAAACCCCTGAAGGATATTCGCCAGAAACTGATGGATTATCTATCAGAAACAGGTATGACTGCGGGCCTGGAAGAGGGAAAATGGAAGCAGTTTCCGAGGTTGGATGTTTCAAGTGATCCAGATTCAGGCTTGCTTATCCAAGATGGTTATACACCTTGGGTTGATACTCATATTCCTAAGTATTCGGAATAGCCCACACTGTGTCCTTTGTGAGAGTATAACTCAACAATAGAGGCTGCTCAACCTACTACCACTAAGAAAGGACTGAGACACACACGAATGTGCCTCAGTCCTTTTTCTCAATATAGATGGTAAACTCCCCTTGCCTACACCAAGGGGTTTGAGTCGGGACTTCAAGATGGACATAAATAATGATCGTATGGTAAGAAGGAGATTATGCATATAGTGAATAATGAGGGGGTAGACGATATGGGCCTCTATCTATCAAACATAGTATCCACCTTTCAAATTCGGCAGTTCCACATTCAATCCGTTCAAATGGGTTGGTCATATCCAACTCATCATCACACATTGTATGAAATTCTCTATTGTCGGGCTGGAAGTAGCATACAACAGATCGCTAACGCATCTTTAGCATTTAACGCGGGTGATTGGCTTTTCATTCCATCGGGTGTCCTTCATGCAACCGACCCTGTGTTAGAAAACTATGACTTTCTCTCCTTTAATTTTGATATTGATGACCTAGACTTTCGGAGAATTGCTAATACTCCTCTTCAACCATTGATATCCAAAGAAGAGGTGGCCCTTACTAGACTTCCTGACCTTGTAGACCAACTATATCGGTATATTGAGGATCGTAGCTATCAGGCAACTAGTTGTTGGCCAATTGTATTTAACCCGCTTACTTTAGTCGATAAGCTGGCAATTGAATCTTCTGTTTTGGCAATTATTAATGAAATTCTAATAATTATCGATAAAAATAGTCAAATGACCGTAGATTGTATGGAGTCGAGTATTACTTCGTATGAGCTCAGATTAGTTGACATAAAAAACACAGTTCTCGATTTGGAGCGTAACTCATCGGTAGGAGACATAGCCAAAAAGCTAGGAATAAGTCGGACCCGATTCACGAAACTATTTAAGAAGGTATTTGGAATTTCTCCACGACAGTATGTAACCTCGCTGAAAACGAAACGGGCGAAGGAGTTGTTAATTAATACAGATGAATCAATTGACAACATTAGTGACTATTTGGGATTCTCGTCAGCAAGTAGTTTTAGTAGGCAGTTTAAGCGTTGGACAGGACTTTCACCTCAACACTATCGACCGCGTCATTCGTTGAAGCAATATAAGAATCCTTACTCTACCACCTAAAGTAGATATTCTTGTACCTAATACGGTAAGTGGTCAGACCTTAGACGAGAAGATTGGATTAGTCGATTAGTCCATTAAAACGTTCCGCAGGGATAGCCGCCCAAGCCTTCCCTGCGAAACCTAGATACAACTATTGCCCAAACAATTCATCAAGCCGTGTTTGAGATGCTAACTTAAGAGAAGCGATTTCTCCAGCTGGTGATTGATCTCGTATGATAATATTTCGCATGGCTTCCGTATATCCAGGTAAATAGTTTTCTTTAAAGTATGGAGTATGTTTAAATATTTCGAAGCTATTATATAGGTAATCGTAAGTTTTCCTATCTGGAAGGTGCATGATATCATCCCACTGTCTAATCGGGTCAACACCATAGGTCTCTGCTACCCTGTAAATAGCATGCGTCAATGCAATTAGAGCTTCGGGATCATGTTGGGATGTAGTTGGAATCGCAAGACCGAGTAAGTTAAAGCCATTAGTTACATGCTCACTCGCTCTAGGACCACGAGGTAACGGGACAACTCCAAAATCATCGGGATGCTCACGATTAAACTGGTCTACATGAATAATCCAACCTTCAAGCATGGCAACCTTTCCTTGTAGTGCTAAGGTTCTTGCATTACCAGGAGGGGTTAGACCTTCATTGTAAATCTCCTGTAAAAAAGTTAACGCCTCAATGGCTTCTGGCTCATCGAGAGCAAACATCATTCTGCCGTCTTCAACTCGTAGTGCCCGACCATTATTGGCCACTATCCACGAATGAGGTGCCCAGGGAACGGCTGCTCGAGAACCATAGCCCCACTGATCAATTACCCCATCGCCAGTAGTGTCTCTTTTTGCTCTTCTTGCAATATCTGTGAAGGTTTCCCATGTCCATTCGCCAGCCTCAACCAAGTTGTAAAGATTAGGAAGGTTATCTCGTTCGAAAAGACTTATGTTCCAGGTTAAGAGGGAGTCAGAGTGTCCTGCATTGAAAGGAAAGAACATATATGTTTCGCCATCAATGTACTCTAGATACCGATAATTCTGGTATAGAGGATGAAGACCATGGTTCCATACTTCTGTGTTCATGAAAGCATTAAGAGCATCACCAATGGGCTTAATAAAGCCATTCCGCAGGAAAATAGAAGCCCATTCTGAATCCGTTCCAATTATATCATATGGCCACTCTCCAGCAAGAATGCCAGCTGCCATTTCATCTGCTGATCTTAGACCACTCTTGTTGGAAAACTCTAAAACGACGTTAAACTTTTCTTGAACTAGTTCAATATAGGCACGATCTCGAGGATCCTCCATATTGATACCAGATTCGGTATCCACTCGGTAAGGAATCCAACCACCACGAATATGCACTGTAGCTCCACCAAAATCATAGTCTTCTGGTCTATAGCGAGACCAATCCACTTCGAGCGCCCATAAAATTCCACTAGTTAAGGTCACTACTAAAGCACTTAAAACGAACATGATGATAAGTTTCTTCAATTGAATCACCTCTCTATTTTGATTTTGCTAGATGAAAATTCTCTAGATCAAGCAAACGTCAGAATATCCCCCCCTTTTTTTTGATATGAATTGTAATAACTAATTCGATGATATCAAATAGTTTTTTAGATTCCAATAGCCAAATAAAACCAAAACATATCCTTTTGAGCAAATATTTTTATTCGAAACACCTGACTTACACCGGTAGTCACTAACTGTAAGAGGTAACCCCATTAGTCCAGTGGCACAGATACCTACTACACCCACTGCGGCAAAGGACTGTTGGAGCCAAGTGTAAGATGCACCGTCGTAGGCGAGTTTGTCGCCGAAGATAGCACCAAGCACAATGGCAAGACCAATAGGAAAGAGAATGCCAAAGAACACGC
>SKJB01000115.1 GCA_007116145.1 Limnochordia bacterium
AGCGATATTTTCGCTTCGCAAAAAATCGTTACTTCTGCTGTTTAGTTTTGAGAGTTTAATATACTCTGATTTTTCCTGGTAGTTAAGGCAGAGGGGATCCACCTGTAGGGATGATGTTATTTCATCTCGCCATTTCGAACACAGTAGTTAAGCCTTCTAGCGGCAATGGTACTGCCACATCTCGTGGTGGGAGAGTAGCTCACTGCCTGGAATTAAGTTTAAACTCCATTTTTTGATGGAGTTTTTTTCGTAAATAAGGGGTCGATAAGAGCGCTGGACAAATCTGCGGAAACTCTTATTCGACCCCTTATTTCAACCTTCTTCGTTTCGTCCGATTTCCTCATCGAGACTCGTTCGATTCATATCTAGTAGACCTAGAGCCACGTGAGCTAAACCAAAGCCTAAAATTCCAGAACCAATTCTACCTTTTGCTGCTTTGCGCATTACTCCATAACCAACTCCTGATACTGCAGCACCGAGTGCGGTAACAATCATGTTCGTCGAATTGGTTTTCACCTTAAATCCCTCCCATAGTTAGTTTGCCCGATAATAAGAGTGTTACGCAGGATATTAAAGGTGATAGGTGGAAATAAGTGTTTTAACGTGAATTTAATTCCTCTAAAAGCTTGTTAAGGTTTTCAGTTTCGCAAATAATACGTTGGAAGACAGTATTTTTTTTGTCAGAACCTGGTGTAATCTGTCCTAGTTGTGCAAGCGCATTTATCGCGGTGAGTGGATTTTTTAGCTCATGGATGGTGCCGTCTGCTAATTTACACAACGTATGATTTGTCACATGGTGTTTATCAAGTACAATCATGCCAAAAAGCGCCTCCTACAAAGAACTTTACTCTTAGCTACTATTTCGCTATTATTTTCTAAGTTCCTCTTGTTAATTGAGAAAAATTAAAAAAATGCAAAAAGGTGAGAGCGTTAAATCGGCTGTTGAGCGAATGAGATGGTATTTATATGGGTGGACCTACACAGTTTAGTCTTATTGCACATAGTCTGTGATGAGGTGATAATATGCACTGTCATGTCTGTCAAAACGCTACTCGTCCCGAGGATATTTCATTATTGGGAATCCAGATTTGCACTGATTGTGAAAGTAAGTTCGTTAATCTTGATGTTAATGATCCCGCATATGATCAGATGATTGACAAAATAAGGGACGTCTGGAAGGCAATTGTTAAGAAGAAGGGAGACTAGTAATGGATCAATCCCAAGCCCCTTTATGGGAGGCTTTGCTTGCTTACGCAAAAAAAGAAGTCGTATCTTTTCATACACCTGGTCATAAACGGGGTTCGGGGGTTTTCTCCATCCTGTCCGAAGTTTTAGGTGAAACTTTGTTTGCGTTGGATTCTTCTGATGAGATTGAATGTAGAGCTTCAAATAACCAATTTGAGGACGTGTTAGCTCAAGCTCAATCTTTAGCTGCAAGTGCTTTTCATTCCCAAGCCACTCGTTTTTTAGTGAACGGGACAACGGGTGGGATTCATTGCATGTTGTTGTCGCTAAAAGGGGAGGTAATACTACCTCGTTTTTCGCATCAGTCAGTATATGCTAGTCTCATACTATCTGAGGTGTCCCCAGTCTATTTGGAGACGGTGTTTGACACAGAGTGGTTTATTGCACTGCCACCTAGTTTAGCAGAGGTAAAAACCAAACTTGGTGGTTGTACTCACCAAACCATATTCTTGACAAATCCTACCTATTACGGGACAACCCCAGATCCTGCAATTACCGCATTTGCTCGAGAAAATGGGGTTATGGTATTTGTAGACGAAGCACATGGCGGACATTTCGCTTTTAGTAATAGTTTGCCTAAGTCTGGGTTGGAATTAGGGGCAGATTTAGTGGTTCATAGTACCCATAAACTACTTGGATCTCTAACCCAGAGTTCAATGCTACATATTGGTAATGCTTGCTTAATTCCAGAGCAGGATCGGGCTCTCTCGGTTTTGCAGACAACCAGTCCGTCTTTAGTGATGTTGGCTGTTTTAGATGTGGTACGCCGTGAATTGTATAATAATGGTGTAAATTTGGTGGAAAGAGCACTTGGATTGTCTGTCCAGTTAAGAATAGCGCTGCAAAGAATTAAGGGTGTTTCCGTATTGCCATCGTATTTACAACAGGATCCTACGAAAGTAATCTTCAACTTCCTAGATCTAGGTTTAACAGGAATTCAGGTTGAGCATTTGCTCCGTAAGGATTATAATATACAAGTAGAACTAAGTGATTACCATAACGTACTGGCGCTTTTAACGCTTGGTGACTCGTTGGAGTCCGTGCAGCGCCTTAGTTGTGCGATTAAGGATTTGGCAGAGCGCTATGCAAATTGCGCAAGTTTACCAAAGAGCAACCTTCCTCCGTATCCAGGGCTGCCTAAGGCTACGATAGGCCTAAAAGAGGCCTATCATGCGAAGCACCAAGTCGTCTCGCTCGATTGCTGTGTGGGCAGAGTTTGCGGTCAATTCATTACACCATATCCACCTGGAGTACCTCTAACTGTACCCGGTGAGGTTATCACTGCTGATGTAATAGATTTTATAATTCGGTGTAAGAAACTCGGATGGTATGTTCGAGGGGTGCATGCAGAAAAAGTTACAGTAATAAAGGAGTAATGTCAATCTGTGACGAACAATTTAGAGAGGGATATAGTATGCTAAAAGGACACTTTATTACATTTGAAGGTATAGATGGAGTTGGCAAAACGACTCAGTCCCAACAATTAGTCCAATCTTTAGAAGACGCTGGGCATTCAGTGGTATGTACACGCGAACCAGGTGGTACACGATTAGGCCAGTTGATACGCGGTTTATTGTTAGACTCCCAATTGACAGATATCAGCCAACAGGCGGAAATATTGTTGTACGCAGCTGACAGAGCCCAACATGTCCAGGAAGTGCTAAAACCTAACTTAGAGGCAGGTAAAATTGTTATTAGCGATCGGTATCTCGACTCTTCGATTGCGTATCAAGGTTACGGACTAGGGTGGGATATTGAACGAATAAGGGAGATAAATCGGTGGGCGATTGCTGGTATTTATCCAGGCATCACCATTTGTTTAGATCAGGAGCCGCGTATTGCTTTGAGTAAAACTGGCGGTGATCGGATCGAGTCACGTGCCATAGACTATTACCAGCGAGTTCGATCTGGTTATTGTCAGATAGCTAAGAATGAACCCGATCGGTTTCACTTGGTTTCGGCTGAGGGTACAATTGATGAAGTTTTTCAGCGTATCTGGCAAATCATCAAAGGGAGGATATTTTGATGAAATTACTCATTACTATTGTGCAGGACCAGGATGTACAGGCGCTGCTAGAGGGATTAACAGAGAGTGGATTTAGTGCTACAAAATTGGCAAGCACAGGTGGCTTTCTAAAGGGTGGTAATACAACACTTATTGTTGGTGTAGAGGATGAAAAAGTGCCCGAAGTTTTAGATATTATAGGACATCGATGTAAGAAGCGATCAAAGGAGCCTAGCAATTTGCGGTTCCCCTTTAATCGTGGGCCAAAGGCGATTCAGGTTGAAGGGGCGACTGTCTTCATCTTGGACGTAGAACGTTTTGAGCGGATATAACAGTTTCTTGGAGGCAGGATCGTGAAGATCAATCGGTCGAATCGGGCGCAGGAACAGTCTATTAAAAAGGGGAAACTTAAATCTAGCGTTTCTGTAAAGCATAGTCTTTTTTTCGAAGTACTAGAAGAACAGGATAAACCCGCCATAGACATTGATATTGAGTTAGAAAAAATTGACGAGTACGCACGACAATTACGCGAGCAACCTAATTTTTATAATTTGCGAACGTATAAGACTGCAGTAAAAACTTTTTTGCAGTCGGTAATCGATCAAATGTATAATGTAGAAGAGAAGAGTTTTATTGATCGCTATGGCAGACGACGCGTATACATGCTAATCGAAAAAATGGATGGTAAATTAGAGGAGTTAACTCGTATGTTTCTTAATCACCAGGCACCAACCTTTAATCTCACAAAGCAGTTGGACGAGATTCGAGGTTTATTACTGGATATTGTGAGTTGAGGTGAGAGAAAAGTTGCGTTTACGGGATGTTATTGGGCAAACCATGGCAACAACCACATTAGAACGGGCAATTAAGCACGATAGAATATCCCATGCATACCTCTTTCATGGGCCGTCTGGAGTAGGTAAAGAAACAATTGCAAGAGCGTTTGTTCATCATCTTTCGTGCCAGGATAATTTTCATGTAGTTGAGAGCGAAAAATCCATTAAGATTGATACGATTCGTCAAATCTACCAAAATTGTTATATACAGCACGCAGGATATGCAGTCTGGCTGATTAAAGATGCGGATACCATGACATTACAGGCAGCGAATAGTTTCTTAAAGATAGTCGAGGAGCCTCCAAGTGACACGATATTTATTCTGTTGACAGATAACATGAGCAGATTACTGCCAACAGTCATTTCGCGCTGTCAAGTTCTGCATATGCCAAGACTAACAGATGAAGTGGTATTAACATTATTTAGCCAGAGATACGTAGTTGAGGAACAGGATAAGGACCGTTTGCCGATCGTAATAAGAATGGCTGGTGGTTCTATTGGCCGTGCTATAGAGTTATGGGAAGGTCCAGTTTTGGAACGTAGAGAGTGGGTTTTGCAAAAGTTAGCAAAGATCCCAACGATGTCTGTCCCAGAAGTATTAGGGCTTAGTTTGGAGTGGTCTGAAGAACGCGAGACAGTAGAATCTGACCTTGCGTTGATGCTAAATTGGTATCGAGATTTATGGTGTGTTCGCGCACAAATGATAGGCACCTTAGATAACTTAGATTTTGAGCATGATTTGGTGAATTTATGTAAAAAATATTCGGTAGAATCAATCGATAGAATTATGAGAGAGATTTACGAAGTACGCATTAATCTTCAAAGAAATGTAAGACCACGATTTCTTCTAGGACATCTGCTACTTCAAATGAGAAAGGGAGCGCTTGCTTAGATGCTTACAGTTGTAGGAGTTCGTTTTAAAAAAGCTGGAAAGGTTTACTATTTTGACCCTGGAGAATTATCGATAGAAAAAGGAAATCGTGTGATAGTGGAGACCGCTCGGGGGGCAGAATTTGGAGATGTAGTAGTTGGGCCAAAACAAGTAGGGGAACATGATGTCATTCAACCCTTAAAGCAGGTAGTTAGAGTAGCAAGCCAAGCTGATGTAGAGCATATGGAGAAGAATATGCAGAAGGCGAAGGAAGCCTTTGATATAACACTAGAGAAAATTGAAAAGCATTCATTGCCGATGAAATTAATTGATTCGGAATATACTTTTGATGACAGCAAATTAATTTTTTACTTTACGGCCGATGGGCGTGTAGATTTTCGTGAGTTAGTAAAGGATTTAGCAAGCATATTTAAGACTCGTATAGAATTGCGCCAAATTGGGGTGCGTGATGAGGCGAAAATGATTGGTGGACTTGGTCCATGCGGCCGTCCGTTGTGTTGTTCAAGTTTCCTTGGTGATTTTGAACCTGTATCTATTCGGATGGCTAAAGAGCAAGGCTTATCGCTAAACCCAACAAAGATTTCAGGGATTTGTGGGCGTCTAATGTGTTGTTTAAAGTATGAGGCAGAGATGTATAAAGAGGCGCGTGAAGAGAAATCTAGCCAAGGTTCTACTCCGTTCACGGATCATAGTGAGGCGAGGGTAGATAAGGTAGGTTCAGAGAGCAGATCGGTTAGTGAGCATACAGCAGATGAGAAGAATGTACTCGCTATTGATAAGGCGGAAGAAATTGCGAAGGATAAGAGCACTAAGAGCACTAAGAGCACTAAGAGCAGTAAGAATGGTAAGAACAGTGCAAAGTCGAAGGGGCGTCGGCGTCGGCCTAAACCCCAACCATCAAAGAGTGGCGAATGATTTCTTGGGCCCGATCCATTCCCTGAGCACCTAAGAGTAACATGATATCCCCTTCTCCTGCTAACCGTAATGCTCGATTGAGAGCTTCGCAGAGGAGGGGTTCTTCGTAGACAGGAAAAGGACTATCATTAAACACAGAGACAAATGCTAGTCGTTCGTCGCTTGATACACGGTCCTTAGCGTTCACAGAATCAGTAGCCGCTGTAATGATTAGATGCACAGGAAAGTTAACGGATCCCAATGATTCTAATAAGCTCGTTCCGTTTTCTTGATTAATCGTACATCCGCGCGTGCCGCGGATTGCACAGACGACAATAAGTCGTTTGGGGTTAATCGTACTAACTGCCTGAATGCTAGCTGCGATACCAGCAGGATTATGCGCATAGTCATCAATCACCTTAAACGATTGATTATGGATTACTTGTAAACGACGATGTACACCTTGGAAGCTTTCAAGACCTTGGACTATGGTTTGAACATCACATCCATGGGCTAGACAGAGACCAGTTGCTAAAACTGCATTATAGATATTATGTTCACCAAACATTTGTAGCTGAATGGTGCTAGGTTGTAAGTTTTTTTTAAGTAACCTTTGGGCATGCAGGCTAAAGGTTATTTGAAACAGAGAATGACTAAAGCACATGATTCTTAAGTCGGCCTTAGGGTGTTTTCCATAGGATAAGGTATTTTTTGCGCCATACAGATGTCTGCGCAGAATAGCGTCATCGATATTGTAAAACCCATTACCTAGAGGATTCAGCTGATTTAGTAGCGATAACTTCGTTTGGGTATAATTGGCGAGGCTATGGTGTAGGTCCAAATGATCTGTGGAAATATTGGTAATGGCCACATGATCAAATAAGAGTCCCGTGACCCGGTGTAGCTCTAAGGCGTGGGATGAAACTTCCATGCTTACACATGATACATTGGCTGACAACATTCTTTGCAGAATTTCATGAAGCAAAATGACGTCAGGTGTAGTTAAGGATGAGGGTTCAATCTTTGAGCCATAGCGAACGTCAATGGTACCGATTAGACCTGATTTTCTTGTTTGACCTAAAATATGGTGGACAAGCTGTGTTGTGGTGGTCTTACCATTTGTTCCAGTCACGCCGATGAGTGACATTTTTTTTGCTGGACTTCCATAGAAAGCATTTGCTATATAGGCAAGCGCTTTCCGGGTATCAGGGACCACGATCTGGGGGATACTCACTGGACACTTTCTCTCAACGAAAGCAACAGCTGCACCTTTATTACTCGCCTCCCTCAGGTAGGTATGCCCATCCGTGGTGAATCCGCATAGGGCTACAAAGAGTGAACCTGGCTTAACTTCATTGGAATTATGGGTAATCGCAGAAATATCCTGATTGATGAGTTCTTCGGACCAATAGGGGACGGGTATCTGGCTAGCACACAACAATTTTTTTAGTTTCATTACTTTACTCCTTATTTAGTATCTTTAACAGTTTCAACAAGAAGGAGGGTTTGTATGCTGTATATTTGTGCAACTCCGATTGGTAATTTAGAGGATGTGACTTTGCGTGTGTTGAGGGTTCTCAAGGAAGTCGACATCATTGCCGCAGAAGATACGCGCCAGACGGGTAAGTTACTAAATCATTATGAGATAAAGGCAAGGGTTGTCAGTTTGCACCAGCATAACGAAGAGAAGAAGGTATCTGTATTGATTGAATGGCTCAAGGAGGGGTTGTCCGTAGCCTTAGTTTCTGATGCTGGAATGCCTGGCATTTCAGATCCAGGTGCATTGCTAATTCAAGAAGCAATCGCAGAGGATATTCCACTAACCGTCTTGCCTGGTGCCAATGCAGCGATCACTGCCCTCGTCCAAAGTGGTCTTTTGGCTGGTCCTTTCTATTTTCATGGTTTTTTGCCTCGAAAGAAAAGAAATGTTCTCTCAATACTACACAAACTAAAACCTGTCCCTGTTCCAATCATTTTTTATGAAGCTCCACATCGGATACTCGCAACCTTGATACGAATGCAAGAGGTTTTCGGCGATCGGCGTTGCGCGATATCGCGCGAATTGACTAAAAAGTTTGAAGAGACAAAACGAGGGGTGATTTCAGAAATGGTGGCTCACTTCAGTGAGGTTGATCCCCGTGGCGAGTTCGTGGTAGTATTAGAGGGAGAAACAGAAGTGAACGAGGACCCTCGGGAAGAACTCGATGTCCTTGAACACCTTACCGCTCTCATAGATGGAGGCAAAACGAAAAAAGAAGCCATTAAAGAGACCGCTAAAATTCTTGGAGTAGCGAAAAATGAAGTGTATCAAAAAGCCATTGAACTAGGAGTAAACTCGAAAAGTCAGCGAAGCGAGTAATTAAGAGCTACCGTGCGTCGAAGACCTGACTTTTCGAGTTTGCCAAAAGAAGAAGCACACCCCTGTCTTTTCACGCTAGCGAAAAGATCAGGTACTATGTGTTGGATCAATTAGATTACGTAACGTATCCCCTCGGAGACCCATCCGTGGCAAATTGTAGAGCGGTCGCTTTTTTCATTGTTCATTATCCTCGTTTCATTTACTGTCCTATCGTTTAGTATGTGAGGATTTGCTTAGAGTTACTCTTGACAAACACTTCCAAAACATCTATGATTATATCAACGTATATAAAACGGCGTTGAAGAGGAAGAGTACATCATTACATCAATCCTTTACAGAGAGCCAGGCAAGGTGAAAACTGGTAGGAGATGGATGGTGGAACATGGCCTTGGAGTCACCGGCTGAAATTCTTGTTTATGAGTAAGCTTGGTCGTCTGATGCTCGTTATCGCATTAAGGTATAATGAAGGCCGTTTTTTGCAAACGGTGAAGTTGGGTGGTACCACGAGGATCTCTCGTCCCATATGGGATAGGGATTTTTTTGTTGCCCATTCTGCATAAACTGGATTTAAGGAGGACGATTAGTAATGGCAAGTAAATTTTATATCACCACACCGATCTACTATCCTAGTGATAAGCTCCACATTGGTCATGCCTATACCACAACAATAGCAGATTCGCTTGCACGCTGGCACAAATTTACCGGAAAAGATGTGTATTTCTTAACGGGATCAGATGAGCATGGGCAAAAAATCCAGCGAATCGCAAAGGAAAAAGGGGTGACTCCCAAGGCGTATGTTGATGAAATTGTGGTTAGTTTTAAAAAGCTCTGGGAGCGATTAAACATTGAATATGATGACTTTGTCCGCACCACAGATACACGCCATCATCTTGCCGTACAGGAAGTTTTTCGGCGTATTCATGAAAAGGGCGATATCTATAAAAGTACGTATCAGGGGAATTATTGCACTCCGTGCGAATCTTTTTGGGTGGAAAGTAAGTTAGTCGATGGTAATTGTCCTGACTGTGGTCGTAAGGTGGAGATAGTCGAAGAAGAGAGCTATTTTTTCAAGATCGGTAAATATGCTGATCGGTTGTTACAACATATCGCTGATCATCCTGGGTTCATCCAACCAGAGAGCCGCCGTAAAGAAATGGTGAATTTTATCAAAGGTGGGCTCGAGGATCTGTGTGTCTCTCGTACCACGTTTGATTGGGGAATAGGGGTGCCTGTTGACGATAAGCATGTTGTGTATGTTTGGTTTGATGCGTTAACAAACTATTTAACGGGTGTTGGTTTTCCTGACAATGAGAAAATGATAGAGACCTGGTGGCCTGCTGATGTACACCTAGTCGGTAAAGAGATTATGCGTTTCCATACCATTATCTGGCCTAGCATTCTTTTAGCGTTGGATTTTCCGTTGCCAAAAACAGTGTTTGGTCATGGTTGGTTACTCTCGGATAGTGATAAAATGTCCAAATCTAAAGGGAATGTTGTGGATCCTCATGCACTGATCGATGAGTTTGGAGTCGATCCCATCCGACACTTTTTATTGCGCGAGATATCTTTTGGTCAAGATGGCAATTTTTCCCGCCGAGCTTTAATTGAACGCACAAATTCTGATCTCGCTAATGATCTAGGCAACCTGCTTAACCGTAGTCTTGCGATGCTAGGTAAGTATTTCGATGGGATCATTCCATCCCCTGGTTCAGTTGAAGTGTTCGACCAGGAATTGCAGGATCTAGCTGCTGTTGTTCGAAAAAAGTTGGTTGCTCAGATTGATGACCTAGCGATTAATGATGGTTTAGCAACTCTGTGGCAGTTAGTTTCACGGGCAAATAAGTACATTGATGAATGTGCTCCATGGGCTTTAGCAAAAGATGGGAATATCGAACGGTTGCAAACGGTTATGTACAATACGATGGAAGTTCAACGAATTATTGCTTTATTCATTAAGTCCTTTTTGCCGCAAACAGGAGAGCGAATCTGGGCACAACTAGGGATACCCGTCGCTCTAGACAAGCAAACCATAGAAGATACCCAGTGGGGTGGGCTGCAGATAGGTACAGAAACAAAAAAAGGCGATCCAATTTTTCCAAGAATCGATCTTGTTGCTGAGGCAGAAAAGCAATCAGCAGCAAAGGAGAAGGCGCAACAGAAAAAGCAAGTAGATAAGAAGGCAGTAGTCGAGAAAGTTGTGGATGGTGTAATTGGTATTGAGGATTTCGGCAAAGTTCAACTTGTGATCGCAAAGATTCTTCAGGCAGAGTCTGTAAAAGGAGCCGACAAGTTATTAAAGCTGCAAGTTGATAGTGGGGATGACCAACGGCAAATTGTGGCGGGTATTGCCAAGTACTACACGCCTGATCAGTTAGTCGGGAAAAACATTGTGATTGTTGCAAATCTCAAACCTGTGAAACTACGGGGAGAATTATCGCAAGGCATGTTATTAGCAGCTAGTACCAAAGATGGAAAACTTGAACTCGTTTCAGTAACTGATCAAATAACTCCAGGAAGCCGTGTTAAATAGGGGGTTTGTAGCGTGATAGATAGCCATGCTCATTTAAATGATGAGCGATTTAACGAGGATTTAGCAGAAGTTGTAGAACGAGCGTGGCAAAGTGGTCTTACGGGGATTATCAATGTGGGTTATGATATCCCCTCTTCCTACAGAGCTCTACGCTTAGCTCGTGAGAATCCACAGATGCATGCTGTAGTCGGAGTTCATCCCCACGATGCTAATGATGTGGATGAAGCCGCGTTAGCTGTTATTCAGGAATTGGCACAAGAACCTAAGGTGGTCGCTATTGGAGAAACGGGCTTAGATTATTTTTATGATCATTCACCTCGTGATGTTCAACGAAGTGCTTTTCGTTTACATCTGAGTCTTGCTAGGAGACTAGATTTACCTGTGGTGATTCACTCTCGCGATGCAGTTGCAGATACACTGACTATTGTAAAGGAATATCCCGACGTACGCTGCTTATTGCATTGTTATTCAGGTAGTTTAGAGACCGCTAAGCAATACGTAGCCCTGGGACATTTTCTCTCGTTTGCTGGACCTATTTCCTTTAAGAATGCAAACCGCTTACAAGAGGTAGCGCAAGCGCTTCCCTTGGAACATGTACTTATTGAGACAGATTCGCCTTACCTCGCCCCCGTTCCTAAACGAGGTAAGCGTAACGAGCCAGCGTATGTATTACATGTCGCGCAAAAATTAGCAGAGTTACATGCTGTGAGTTTGGAGACTGTCATGGAGATTACACGGAAAAATACCTGTAGTTTTTTTGGTATTTCGTAGCGAATTTTGATGTTTTTTTTGTTGACATTAGACCTGTTATCTTGTATTATAGTCGTTGTGGTCTTTTGCCACGAGCCATTAGCTCAGCTGGTAGAGCACCGGACTTTTAATCCGGGTGTCCCGCGTTCGAGCCGCGGATGGCTCACCAATTTTGCCCCCATCGTCTAGTGGCCTAGGACACCGCCCTTTCACGGCGTAGGCACCGGTTCAAATCCGGTTGGGGGTACCACTTTTTAAATTAGACGCTTTCCGTTTCTGGGGAGCGTTTTTACGTACAGAAAAAGGCTCTCACACAGAGGGCCTTTGCTTATCTAAGCACAATTCATTGGAGCTGGCGGAGGGATTTGAACCCTCGATCTGTCGATTACGAATCGACTGCTCTACCCCTGAGCCACGCCAGCAAAAAATGGAGCGGATGACGAGGCTCGAACTCGCAACCCTCGGCTTGGGAAGCCGATACTCTACCATTGAGCTACATCCGCAGTACATTACAATTATAGCATGCTTTTGCAATATATCAAGTGGTAAGCATAGTTTTTTTTCTTGCTTTTTAGGCCCTAAACTGCTATAATTGTCTTTGCATCTTACTTGAGCGCCTATAGCTCAGAGGATAGAGCACCGGCCTCCGGAGCCGGGAGCGCAGGTTCGACTCCTGCTAGGCGCGCCACTTCTTTTTAAAACTACTTAACGCTTGATTATTTTTGGGCGTTAGGTTTTTTTGTGCACATTTTTACGTCCTAATTTGAATACTTTGGTTAAGGAAGAGGGGGGCCAATATGTATTCAATATTTGGATTATTTCTATGGGCAATGGCGGAATCCATTTTCTTCCCCGTTCCGCCAGATGCTTTACTGATGGGGTTAGTCATCCACTCTCCGCGCTATGCACTATGGTATGGTCTACTTGTTACGCTTGGTTCGGTAATAGGTGCTTTGATTGGCTATGTGATCGGATTATTAGGTGGGCGTCCGCTGTTGGAACGGTTTGTTAGAGTTGAGCGACTGGTTAAAGTACAAAAAATGTTTCAAGACCACGATGTTTGGGCAATAATTATAGCAGGCGTTACCCCTATCCCATATAAAGTTTTTGCGATCAGTGCAGGGGTGTTTCGCTTAAGTGTATCGCGTTTTCTAGTGGCCTCGTTTATTGGCCGAGGCTTGCGCTTTATGCTAGAGGCGTTTCTAGTTCAGCTCTACGGACCTCGTATCCTTGAATGGGTGACAAATTACTTTGATGTGATGACTTTAGGCATTGTTGGTGCTAGCATTTTGTTGTTCATTGCAGGAAATAAGTGGAGAGTGACGAAATGCAAATATTAAAGGGGGATTGCATTTGACTGCTCAGATAATCGATGGAAAGGCGATTGCGCGTTCTATTCGCAAGCAATTAAAGACTGAAGTTACACGGTTACGTCAAGAGGGGACTACCCCTGGCTTAGCTGTAGTGCTTGTTGGAGATAATCCAGCTTCTCAAATATACGTAAACATGAAAAAGAAAGCCTGCAAGGAAGTGGGGATATATTCCGAGGAGCACAAGTTAGCAGCAAATATTTCACAAGGAGACCTTTTTAGCTTAATTGATCGGTTAAATGCTGATCAAAACATTCATGGTATTCTTGTTCAGTTACCATTACCACAAGGCCTCAATGAACAGGAAGTGTTAGAACGGATTTCGGTGACAAAGGATGTGGATGGATTTCATCCTGTAAATGTTGGGAAGTTGGTGTCAGGATTTGATGCTTTTGTTCCTTGTACTCCAGCTGGCGTCATGGAAATGTTAACCCACATTGCATGTGACATTTCTGGTAAGAAAGCCGTTGTCATAGGTCGAAGTAATATTGTGGGTAAACCAGTGGCACAATTATTAGTAAATGCCAATGCCACGGTAACGATTTGTCATTCTCAGACCAAAGAACTGGAAGAAGAGTGTCGAGCAGCCGATATTCTTGTAGTAGGAATTGGCCGTCCGGAAATGATTAAACGAGATTGGATCAAGCCTGGTGCTATTGTGATCGACGTGGGTATTAATCGTGTGAATCAAGCAATAGTTGGAGATGTAGATTTTCATCAAGTTAGCGAGGTTGCTGGGTGGATAACACCGGTTCCAGGTGGTGTTGGACCAATGACTATTGCTATGCTTTTAAGAAATACAGTAGTAGGTGCGCAAAGCTCTAAGTAAATAATTCTTACATGTAGACGCTTTCCTTAAAAGGTTAGCGTCTTTTTCGCAGGAGTTTTCCCTAACAAACAAGAATATAGTATAATTATGTGCTTGTGAAAGAGATGGGTGATGCTAATGCTGCCGCTATATCAGAATGTAACCCGATTTTTTGAGAGTCTCGGACAATTAACGCAACTAATTGGCGAAACACTCTATTATGTGATGCGTGGAGATGTGGAGTTTAGGAATACCCTAAAACAAATGGTGGCTTTAGGTGTTGAATCCATTCCGATTGTATTTATTATTTCTGGATTTACTGGAATGGTTTTTTCGCTCCAGGTATCACAGGAATTCCAACGGTTCGGTGTAACCTCTTTAATTGGACAGTTGCTTGGATTGGCCATAGTACGGGAGTTAGGTCCAGTATTAACAGGGGTCGTGGTGGCAGGTCGAGCAGGTTCTGCGATTGCAGCAGAACTTGGAACTATGAAGGTTACAGAGCAAGTAGATGCCCTCAAAGCTCTAGCTACTAGTCCGATACAATACTTAGTTGCTCCTCGTTTTTTAGCCTGTGTGATTATGGTTCCGGTTTTAACTGTTTTTGCTAATCTCATTGGTTTGCTCGGAGGATACATTGTAGCTGTATATCAGGTAGGGGTGATTCCCCAAGTTTTCTTTGAGTCGGCGATCTCCTTTTTAGAAATATATGATCTATTTGCGAGTTTGTTAAAGGCTAGTATATTTGGAGTTATAATTGTATTGGCTGGTTGTCACAAAGGTTTAAATACTAACAAAGGAGCACAAGGAGTTGGCGATGCTACCATTTCTTCAGTGGTTAGCGGCATGATGGGGATATTTATTGCGAATTATATCTTGTCTGCTCTGTTGTTTTAATGAGAGGTGATGTTTTTGCTAGAGTTGAAAAAAGTAAGTTTTAAACCTGATGGAAATCCAGTCTTAGATGAGGTTGATTTACAAGTAAATCGTGGCGAAATATTTGTTGTAATGGGAGCTAGCGGTGCAGGTAAGAGCACCATTTTGCGGTTGCTCAATGGCTTGCTAGCTCCAGATAGTGGTCAGGTTCTTGTCGATGGCATAGACATTACTAAACTCAAAGAAAAGCAGCTAGTCGCGATTCGCCGAAAAGTTGGTATGGTTTTTCAATCAGCAGCTTTGTTCGATTCGCTTACAGTGGCTGAGAATGTCGGATTTGCTTGGCGCAAGGAGAAAATTAGCCACCATGAGTTTCATGCAAGGGTCGATAAAACGTTGGATGTTGTTGGGCTGGCAGGAATTGGGGCGCGTATGCCTGCAGAGCTAAGCGGTGGGATGAAGAAGCGAGTGGGTTTGGCGAGAGCCGTAGCCATGAATCCGAAGGCCATATTATATGATGAACCGACCGCTGGATTGGATCCGATGTCGAGTAATACAATTCTCACGCTCATAAAGGATTTGAATACAAGACTTGCGGTTACTTCCATAATGGTAACACATGACTTACCAGGAGCGTTTGCCATTGCTGACCGGATTGCTTTATTGTATAAAGGCAAAATTGCCTTTATTGGGACAGTCGAAGAAATGAAAGCAGCAGCACTTCCGTTGGTACAGGAATTTGTGAGTGGGCAACGAATGCATGGACAAGCAGTTTAAGGGGTGAGATTGTGCAACTATCATCAGAATTTAAGGTTGGAGTTACCGTTGTTTTAAGTATCTTATTGCTTGCCTCTATGGGATTGGCGATTGGTAGAATTGATTTTCGCAAAGCAGATGGTATGGAACTCACAGTTACCTATAATACAGTGGACGGATTACGAGAAGGGGCCTCTGTCCGTTTTGCAGGTGTTACTGTAGGCAAGGTTCAGTCGATCCGTCTCCAAGACTCCAAAGTGCATGTAGGATTACGCATTGACCAGGAAATGATTATTCCTCAAAATTCGAGTTTTGTAATCATAACTGCTGGTATTTTAGGGGATAAGCATGTAGAGATCCAACCAGGAGATGCTCCATTATCTTTGGAAGCTAGTAGTGTAATAGTAGGTGTAGATCCAGTAATGATCGATAGTATTTTATCAGAAATGGAAACTACATTGCGTAGTCTAAATCAAGCAATCGTAGGTTTTACGGAGATTGCTGATTCACAGGAATTAAAGGACAGTGTGATCCAATCTGGGGTTCTAATGAAAGAGACAGTTTTAAGTTTGAAGGAAACCGTCGATCAGGTGTCGGCAATAACCTATTCTGTACATGATATCATTGGCCAAGTGGGAGGTTTTACCGCCCAATTACCTGATCTCCACTTTGTCGATATTATGAACGATATTGAAACCTTTAGTTCAGGTTTGGGTGCGTTAAATTTTGAACAACCGATTACAGAATTAACTACGTTTACGCAGCAACTAAATGCCATTCCCATCGGTACACTCACAGCTGATGTTCAGAAATTCACTGATGAGTTGTCGCAATTGGACTTAAAAGGTATGGAAGGCGATTTGCGTAAAGTTACCCGTGAACTGACACAACTTGATATTGCTGGGATGGAGTCAGATCTGCGGCAGTTTACACGCATGATGGCATCTATTGATGTGGAACCAATGTTAGCGGAGTTGGCAAGTGTTACTCAAGAGTTGGTGAGTTTAGATATAACGGCTAGAGGTCAAGAGATTGCTGGGTTTACTTCTAGTTTGGCCGAATTTCCTTTAGAGAATCTAGCTCTCGATCTACAACTTATTACGCAGAGTTTGCGCGAATTTCCGATGGAACAGATAGCTGATAATGTCTTAAGTTTATCCCAAGAGCTCGCCGATGTTCCGGTAAGTGCCATGGTTTCCGATCTTCGATCTCTAACAGCCCAATTAACCAACCTCGGTTGGCAAGAAATGGCAAATGAAGTGAGGGGTTTTACCCAACAATTAGCCGAAGTTAATGTGGATACTATTGTTGATGAGCTACTAAAAGATTTTCATATATTTACGAGTAAACTCGCTCAAATCGATGTCGAAGCTATGTTTGGAGATGTCGAGAAGACAATCAGTAATATCGCGGATCTTGCAACAGCTGTTGACGGTGAAGCGATAGCTCGTATCGTTAGTAATTTCGAGGATTCTGCGAATAACATCCATCTAGCATCGGGTGGATTGGGTGATTTTATGACACAGTTGAACGTGGAAGTAGCACAGATCAGTGCAGAAACCTCGGCAAGTATTGCTCAGTTCCAAACTGTTCTAGCTGGGCTCTCTGAAACAATGGATTCAATTAATTATTTTGTTGACGATCTAGTGGATGATGGCAGTTTAGCGACTTCCATTAAGGCCACATTAGCCAATGTGGAGAAAAGTACGCAACAGTTAAGTGAGACATTAGAGCTGATTATTAATGAAGTACCGCTGACTGCGGAAACATTTGAAGGTTTTACCGATACAATGGCAAGTATCCAGAAGATTAATGAAGATATCCAAACCATTAGAGGCATGGGTGAGAAGGTAGATGTGGAGTCACGTTGGGCGCTGTCGTATAATCTCAACAATACACCAAATATAGGAGGAATCGGTTTATCTCCAGATGTTCGCTTTGATTTCGTTCCTGAAGAAGAGGCAACATTTTATGTTGTCGGTTGGAATGACTTAGGTGGCGAAAATTTCTTCCAGTTACAATACGGCAAAGAATCTGGTAATATTCGGCAGCGTTATGGGATTCTGGATTCTAGTTTTGGAGTTGGATTGGATGCTAGAATTAGCGACCAGTGGAGTTTAACAGGGGAGTTAAGAGATGTTATTTCGAAGGAACCGATGAAGTTACGTCTTAGAGGTGATTACCAGTGGATTCCAGATTGGTGGCTATTGTTTAAGACAGACAATATTTTTGAACAACAAGAGAGTGGTTTTTCGTTGGGAGTTGAACGTAGATTTTAGATAGTGCTTTAACTATTTGGATAGAATAAAGATACATCCATTTTGAAAGGAGATGTATCTTTATGAGAAAGTACTTAGGTGTCTTTATTGTTGTCTTGTTAGCGGTGACTATGAGTTGGGTATTAAGTCAACCCGCGAATATCCCGTTTGAAGAAAGGGTTGAATCGCAGGAACCTGCTGGTAATTGGCAAGAGCCCGTTGTGGTAGCAGTCCAAGAGATTGGTGCGGCGATTGTTAAAATTGAAACGGTCCGGGAAGTTGTGATTGATCAGTTCTTCTTTCAATTTAGCGAACAGCAACAAGGAATCGGATCAGGGGTGATTTTTACTCCTGGAGGATATGTGTTGACAAATGATCATGTGATTGCAGATACGACGGAAATAGTAGTTCGTATGCCTGATGGTCGTAGTTTCAATGGGGAAATTGTTGGACGTGACTCCTTATCGGATTTGGCCGTTTTGCGTATTGAAGGCGAGGATTTGCCTGTAGCGAAACTAGGTGATTCAAATGAACTAAGAGTGGGGCAGCAGGTGATAGCCATCGGTAATCCCTTAGGCCAAGATTACTCCGTTACTACCGGTGTGGTTAGTGCATTGAATCGGGATTTGTTAATCGATCATGAGACGAATCGATTTCTAGAAGATATGATTCAAACGGATGCAGCCATCAACCCTGGTAATTCTGGCGGTCCGCTACTAGATATAAACGGCAATGTAGTTGGTATAAATACAGCCATTATCCAGCAGGCTCAAGGAATAGGATTTGCTATTCCTTCGACAACGGCACGATTAGTTGCAGAGCAAATTATTGAAACAGGGCGCCCGTTGCGCTTAGGCGTCTTAGGCGGTTCATTAACCCCTGCTCTTGCTAACACTATTCGGAGGGAAACAGACGTTGATATTGTCGTTGATCGGGGAGCGTTTATTACCCGAGTTATTGATGACAGTCCAGCTGCTGATAGCGGGCTAAATGCGGGTGATGTGGTAGTAGCGGTTAATGGTCAGGAGATTGCTGGTATGCAAGAGTTACGTGATAAGGTACAGCAAGCGGGTTTTCGCGGCAAACTTGAGCTTGATTATTACCGTGGAGACGAGCGTAGAAAGGTTACTGTAGAGCTTTAGTATTAGGGCGGGCTACGAGCTGATGCACATATAGCATCCCTTTAGAGCATCAGCTTCTTTGTAGTGCTAGTTTTTTGGTCTGGGAAATGAGGGTGATTCGATGAATGTAGTAGTTGTAGCAGTGGGTAAGCTAAAAGAAAAGTATCTCGTCGAAGGAGTCGCAGAGTATCAAAAGCGATTACAAGGCTATTTAAAGATTGAAGTTATTGAGGTTAAAGAAGAATCGTTTCGGGAGCCTTTATCGTCAAAATCAGTAGAACAGATCAAGGAAAAAGAAGGAAAGAGGATCTTAGACCAAATACCCAGCGGATCTTTTGCCATTATTTTAGATCCACAAGGAAAAACTTTGATGTCTGATCAATTGGCCACGGAGATAAATAATCTTGCTATTTATGGACGGAGTAATATTGCCTTTGTAATTGGTGGGTCGCTAGGATTAGGTCAAAATGTGATATCACGAGCTGATTTCATTCTCTCGTTCTCTCGTTTCACCTTCCCTCATCAACTTATTCGCCTCATTTTGATGGAGCAGTTATATCGCGTTATGACCATTATTAAGGGAGAAAAATACCATAAATAAAGCCAGGGTATCCTGGCTTTTACTTTGCAAAAATACCACTGGTCTCCAAAGTCAGGGTGTTCGATTCCTTAATCCCATCCAATTACCATGCTTATAATCGGGTTTGGCCAAAAAAACTGTTTATTTTCGTTAGTCTTTTTGGTATACTAGGTTGAGTGATTTTAAATAACGAGGAGGAACATAATGGAACTTTGGTACACAGAAAAACAGACAGAGGTATACGGAATTACAGCTAAGATTAAAGAGACTCTGTACACAACCCAAACACCCTTTCAGCATTTGGCTGTTATTGATACAGAACAATTTGGACGGATGTTAGTTCTAGATGGCATGGTGCAAACTACAATTAAAGATGAATTTGTGTACCACGAGATGATTTCTCATGTAGCTCTTAATACGCATCCAAATCCGAAACGAGTTGCGGTAATTGGAGGAGGAGATGGGGGAGCAATTCGTGAGGTTCTTAAGCATCCATCAGTCGAAAAGGCAACGCTAGTAGAAATCGACGGTGAAGTGATCCGTGCTGCAAAGCAGTACCTGCCCGAGATTGCTGGCATGCTAGATGATAGTCGTGTTGAAGTACTAGTTGCAGATGGCATTAAGCACATAGAAGAGAGTGCTAATACGTATGATGTGATAATTGTTGATTCTACGGAACCTGTAGGTGCTGCGATAGGTCTGTTTTCTGAAGGGTTTTACGCTAATATTCATCGTGCTTTAACAAAAGACGGTATCCTTGTAGCGCAAACGGAATCGCCGTATTTTAATCAAGATATAATTAAAAAGTGCAATGTAGGTATACGTAAGTCATTTCCTATTACTCGGCTCTATCTTGCGAGTATTCCCACGTATCCTAGTGGATTATGGAGTTTTACATTAGGATCAAAAACAATGGATCCGTTAGCTGTTGACGAAAGAGAAATAGCAACTCTACCGACTAAGTATTATACGGCAGCTATTCATAAAGCTGTTTTTCACTTGCCCCAGTTTGTGGCGGACATAATTAGTGAGTAACAAAAAGAATCCCTGTAGAATTTCCTGTGGGAGAGCTTTAGAGGGTAACTAAGGGGAGGATTTTTATGACAATGTGGAGACAAACGCAGTTTCTAGAGAGTCAAGAGGACTATGATAACGCCTCTTTAGTTCTCTACGGCGCACCGATGGATTTTACAACTAGTTTTCGCCCAGGAACACGTTTTGGTCCCCAACGGATGCGTGAAGTGTCTAATGGACTAGAAGATTATAGCCCGCTCCTCGATAGAATGCTCTCTGAAGTTGCATTCTACGATGCAGGAGATGTGGAGTTGCCTTTTGGTAATGTATCCTTAGCCCTTGAGGAAATAGAAGGAGCAACACGCAGCATTGTTAATGATGGTAAATTTCCTTTGTTAGTCGGAGGAGAGCACCTTGTTAGCTATCCAGCGATTAAGGTACTAGCTGAAAAGCATCCGGACTTAGTTGTTTTGCATTTCGATGCCCATGCTGATTTACGAGACCATTACCTAGGAGAGCGAAACTCCCATGCTACTGTAATTGGCCAAGTAGTAAAACTAATTGGTGGTAAGAATGTTTATCAGTTCGGGATCCGTTCAGGGACTCGTGAAGAATTTACGTTTGCGCGAGCTAACACGAATTTCTACCCCCACGCTGTTTTAGATCCATTAGTAAAAGTTTTACCAGAAATTGGAAACAGACCTATTTACTGCACGATTGATATTGATGTGATGGACCCTGCTTATGTACCAGGAACAGGCACACCAGAAGCGGGCGGAATTACATCACGCGAAATGTTGCAGGTGATCTATGCTTTGAAGGCGAAGAATATGGTGGCACTAGATATTGTTGAATTGTCTCCCGTGTTAGATCTAAGCGATGTAACATCTTTATTAGTTGCTAAACTGGTAAGAGAGTCAATTTTAGCATTTGGAAAGGATGTTTAACTATGAGTGTGGCCATTGAACAAAAAGAGAAGCTAGCATCATTAATTCGTAATGCGGTACAGCAGATTATTGATGATGGAGAATTTATTATCGATCAACCCGTACCCGATATACATTTAGAGATACCTCGTGATAAAACCCATGGTGATTTTGCCTCTAATATCGCATTGGTTTTGGCCAAACCTGCAAAAAGAGCGCCGCGACAGGTAGCGGATTTAATCGTAGCTTACCTCGCTGATCAAGAGTTTATTCGCAAAGTGGAAGTGGCTGGACCAGGATTTATTAATTTCTTTATCAGTAGTAAGTGGCTTCATCAAGTTTTGGAGACTATTGAACTTGAAGGGCTAAACTATGGATTTACAAATTATGGTCAGGGCGAAAAGGTACTCGTTGAGTTTGTCAGTGCCAACCCAGTTGGTCCTATGAATGTGGTGAACGCCCGTGCTGCTGCGATCGGTGATACAGTAGCGAGGTTAATGCGAGCAGCAGGATATAAGGTAGCCACCGAGTATTATGTAAATGATGCCGGTGTTCAAACGGAAGTTTTTGGGCGATCGTTAGCTGCACGATTTCGGCAGTTAACTTCAAACGATTTCCCGTTTCCTGACGATGGCTATCCGGGTGATTATTTAAAAGATTTGGCACAGAAATTAGCCCAGGAACCCCAAGATTTCATCGGTATGTCTGAGAGCGAACTGATAGATTTCTGCCGTACTTGGGGTATAAATGAGATGATTGCCATGCAAAGAGCTGAT
>SKJB01000043.1 GCA_007116145.1 Limnochordia bacterium
GTTGTTTATGCCACGATTCCTCATGATGAAGCGAGTGAAATACGTGGATTAGCTGTTCCTATTGTTCGGTTGCTCGACATACTAGATTAAAAATACGCACGGAGGCGATTTTATGTTAAGAGGTTTACTCGAAAAAAACCGCAGTTATCGTCGGTTTTACCAGGATGTATCTATACCGCATCAGGAGTTAGTAGACTTAATTGAAAATGCTCGTCTATCTCCCTCAGCAAGGAATTTACAACCACTAAAATACCTATTAGTTCATGAGCCGAAAGTGGCCAGCGAAGTATTTACCACCCTAGGGTGGGCTGGTTACCTGAAGGAGTGGTCAGGCCCCACGGAAGGAGAACGACCTGCCGCTTATATCATCATCGTGGGTGATACTAGTTTGACGAAACAGTTTGGGTGCGATCATGGTATTGCGAGTCAAAGCATATTGCTAGGTGCTGTGGAAAAGGGGTATGGAGGGTGTTTGATTGGAGCTCTAAAGCGGGACAAGCTTCGTGCAGTACTGGAAATTGCAGAGCAATATGAGATTTTGCTTGTTGTAGCTTTGGGCAAACCAAAGGAGCAAGTCGTCTTAGAGGAAGTCGAGAATGATAATATAGAGTATTATCGGGATGCTAAGCAATTCCATCATGTCCCGAAACGTAGTATAGCTGAAATTATCATAAACAAATAGATCTCGTTATGTTGTTGTTTGGGGAATAATCCGTACTGCCTTTCGCATATATTTTTGCGGAGGGGGGAACAACAAATGAGTAAATTGAGACGAAGAGAGAAGAATGGACCTGGATTGTTGTTTATTGTTATTACACTAATAGTGGTGGCGATTGCGGGAGCGAGGTTCTTTGATATCTCGCCTGAGCAAATCGAGCCACCAGCTGCACCGAGAGCCGAGGATACACATCCAAGTCCTCAACCAAAGGATGACCCACCAAGAATTTTGATACTGCATAGCTATGCCACAGGTAATTATCAGCCGAGTACAGATAGTCACCAGCGAGGTGGTGAACCTGGTGCGGTAGTAGCGGTTGGTCATGAGTTAGCCGCAGTACTGCAACAAGCAGGTATCAATGTCATCCATGACAAAACAGTCCATGATAAACCCAATTATAGTGAGGCTTTTCTTAAGTCACAGAAAACCATTGAAGCGGTGCTTAAAGAGCATTCCACCATTCAGATAATCCTCGATATTAGTCGCGATGGGTTGCAAGACAAACCAGAGAATTATACCACAGTAAGAATTGCTGGGAAGGAGGTTGCGAAGGTTCTCTTTGTTATAGGAGATCAGAACAATCTCCAGACCGAAGCCAATCTAGCCTTTGCCCAACAATTAAGTGCCGAGCTAGATGCCAAGTATCCTGGTATGAGCAGAGGTGTCAGAATCCTGCAAGCAGACTTTAATGGAAATCTTCATCCCAACAGTGTGCGAATCGTAATCGGTGATTGGAAAGGAAATACCGTAGAACAAGCAAAAGAGAGTGCTAGGCTTCTCGCTCAAGTACTTCGGTCCATGTTTAAGTAGTTTAATCATCCTGATTTTATCAGGGTGATTTTTTTGTGGTGAAGTGGGAATAATTAGGAAAGAACGTGTAAATATTGAAAGGTATTTGCTCGACTCTACGAGAATACAGACATAGATGGTACTAACCATGGGATAAGGAGTAGTGATTGTATTGGCCGATTACAAAGTGGTAGCTGCAACAACATTTGGATTAGAGTCTGTGGCCGCCCGCGAAGTTAGGGATTTAGGGTTTAGAGATGTAACAGTTGAAAACGGTAAGGTACTATTTCAGACCAGCGAGGAAGGTATATGTCGCGCTAATCTATGGTTGCGTTCGGCTGATCGTGTTCGTGTTGAAGTTGGTAGCTTTAAAGCGACTACATTTGATGAGTTGTTTGAAAAGACAAAGGCAATTCCTTGGAGTGATTGGCTTCCGGAGAATGCACAATTTCCAGTGGATGGTAAATCGGTAAAGTCGACTCTGTTTAGTATTTCGGACTGTCAGGCCATAGTGAAAAAGGCGATTGTGGAGAGTCTGAAGAAAACCTATAAAGTTACTTGGTTTGAAGAGACTGGACCTCTGTTTCGGATCGAAATAGCTATGTTGAAAGACCAAGCGACAATCACTATTGATAGTAGTGGTTCTGGTTTGCACCGAAGAGGATATAAGACTCTAATCGGACTTGCACCCTTACGCGAAACGATGGCAGCCGCACTTATTCTACTCTCGCGTTGGAAACCCGATACAGCCCTGATTGATCCCTTTTGTGGCAGTGGTACTATTCCGATTGAGGCAGCACTAATTGGAATGAACATTGCACCTGGAATGAATCGCCAATTTGCCTGTGAAAACTGGCCGTGGATTCCTAAGGAAATCTGGCGTCAACTGCGTGCAGAAACTCATGATGTGGCGGATTTTAGTCAAGAGCTACATATCATCGGTTCAGACATAAATGATGAAGTGTTAAAAGTGGCGCGCCGAAATGCTGAAGCTGCTTTTGTGAGTGATAAAGTTCATTTTCAAACACTTCCCATGGCGCAGCTTAGTTCCAAACGTAAGTACGGAAAAATCATTTGTAACCCACCGTATGGGGAACGCATCGGAGAGGTCGGTGAAATAGACCGGCTTTACAAAGAGATGGGTAAGGTGTTTGCACAACTGGATACTTGGTCCTATTATGTTCTTACATCGCATCCAGATTTTGAGTTACTCTTCAAAAAGCTAGCAAGCAAAAAAAGAAAGCTGTATAATGGGAATATCCGCGTGGATTTATACCAATATTATGGACCTAGACCGCCAAAACGCGCAGCTAGATGAAAAGTGGTTATATCTTAGTATTTGTGACGGAAGTTGCAGGACTTAACTCGCGAGTGGCGAAGTATATGTATATATAACTATAACTAAACTCAATAGTGGGAGGCTAGT
The DNA here is from genome assembly GCA_007116145.1 of Limnochordia bacterium. Classification (GTDB taxonomy): domain Bacteria; phylum Bacillota; class Limnochordia; order Darwinibacteriales; family DTU012; genus CSBR16-88. Next base: position 2,934 of record SKJB01000043.1, read on the forward strand.
AATGAGTAAACAGCAGAAAAATAGACCAGAAACTCTGGACACTGGCGAACAAATCGTCCTTGTTGGCAAGAATTTTTTCCTGTATTCAGGTATACCGTTAGCAATTATGACCATCCTTAGTTTGGTTACTAGTAATGCATGGATTGTGATTGGTGCAAGTATTGTTTTCATTATATTGATTTATTTGCAGAAAGATAAGTTGGTGATGGGACTGACAGATTCTGTTGACTCCTTAGTCAACAATGCCAATCAATTATTAGGAGCTCTTGATGGAATATCCGAAGACTCTTCGAGTGCTAGTAGACAATTAAAGGAAGCCACTAATACCACCTCGAATTCGATGCAGGAAATACATGTTACTTTACAACAATTAGCGAGTGTTACTGAGGAACTTGGCAACAGTATTGATGACATTGACCGAGGAACGCAGGCGGTTAATGGTTTAACCAAAGATGGACTTGAGAATATCAGCCACATGGAAGAGAAGATGTCTAGTATTTTAGAGGGTGCAGATAAAGCGGCTAATCTTATTGCAGAAGTACATACTTCTTCGAATCAAATTGGCAATATAACCGAGGTTATATCGGGTATTGCAGAACAAACGAATCTATTAGCACTAAATGCGTCAATCGAAGCAGCACGGGCTGGTGAACAAGGTAAAGGTTTTGGTGTGGTAGCCGAAGAAATTCGGAAATTAGCCCAAGGTACAGAGGATGCGCTAGAGCGAATTAACAGCTTAGTTAATAATCTTGTAAATGAAACGATACAAGCTGTAGATTTTATCAAAGAAAATAATAAGCAGATCACCGATGGTGAGCAAGTTTTAAAGCAGACAGCTGGTTCATTTCGCGTGATTGCCGATAATATTGAGAAGATGGTTAAAAATGTGCAGCACACCGTTAACGCCAGTCGCCAGATTACTAGTGGGAGCCAGGAGATTTCTGCATCCACTGAGAACCAAACAACGGCTATTGGCGAGATAGATGAGTTGGCTTTAAGTTTGTCTAACATGGCGAATGAATTGAAGGAAGTATTAGCAAATACTAGCTTAGGTGGTTTTAAAGTAGAGGTTGATATTGCGGCCATTGATAGTCAGTTAAAGAGTATGGATGACAACAGCAAGCGCCGATTACGAGAAGAACTAGGGCTGAAACCAGGATTTGTTATTGGAGTGATAGCACGGCTTGAACCAATTAAAGGTCATGGATTTTTCTTCGATGGATTAAAAAGAGTCTTAGCAAAGTACCCTAATGTTCAATGTATTGTTATTGGTGATGGTAGCTTAATGGAAGAATTATCCAATCGAGTAGCCCGCGAAGGCTTTGGCAACAGTGTTAAGCTATTAGGTTATCGCAAAGATATTCAAAAAATACTAAGCATCGTTGACTTGGTAGTTTTAACCTCAGAAAAAGAAGGGCTTCCTCCTCAAATTATTGTGGAAGCGATGACAGCTTATAAACCTGTTGTGGTTACTGATGTTCCTGGTAACAGATTCCTGGTAACGGAAGGTCAAGATGGTTTCTTAGTTCCGTTTAATGATGTCGATAAGCTATTTACAGCCATAGAATTTTTTGTAAAGAGTCCAGATAAATGTCCTGTTTTCGGTAAACAAGCACGGAAGCGGATAGAGAAAGTTGTCTCTGCGAAATAATAACGAAAACGTAAATAGCAAGAGTATCGGGTAATCCCATACTCTTGCTATTTTTATGCTATCTTATACTAAATGCATAAATCGTGGTGTGTCTGTATTCTTGCCCTGCCTGTAACACAGGTGATGGGAAATGCTTGTGCTTCATCGCGTTTGGAAAGTATTGGGTTTCTAAACAGAGAGCTGAGCGTTTTGGATAGAAGGAATTTGATTTACCTACTTCCGTACCGGTTAAGAAATTGCCTGAATAAAACTGAAGGCCAGGTTTGGTAGTGTATACCTCTAGGACTCGCCCCGTAGTCACCTCATATAGTTCGGCTGCTTTATTTGTGATCCATCCCTTTGTATCGAGTATCCAATTATGATCATAACCTTGACCACATACAATCTGTGGATGATCACTGTCTAGTCCAGATGCAATAGAGTTTAGAGTGGTAAAGTCCATGGGTGTGTTTTCAACGGCATGTATTTCTCCAGTAGGTAGGCCTTGATCATTAACTGCTGTGAAGTGCTTTGCGTTTATACGCAATTGATGCTGTGATATATCTCCTGCGTTATGCTCTGCAAGATTAAAATAGGCATGATTCGTTAAATTGACGACAGTATCCTTGTCAGATATCGCATGGTAATGTATCTCTAAGGCATTATCAGCGGTGAGAGTATAGATGACTTTAACATCTAGATTACCTGGATAATTCTCTTCTCCGTCTCTGCTAAAGTAGGTTAACTCTAACGAGTTGTCCTCAAGAATCTTAGCACTCCAAATCACCTTATGAAAACCTACGAAGCCGCCGTGTAGATGATTAGCACCATCATTCTTAGCTAAATCATAAGTGACACCGGCTAACTCAAACTCTGCATCCTCTAGACGATTAGCATGACGGCCAATCAGAGCTCCAAGGTAACTGCTATCTGTTACATATCCCTTTAGAGAGTCGTACCCTAACGTAATATCAGCTACTGTACCGTTTTTATCTGGAACGGAAAGTGATACGATAATTCCGCCGTAATTTGTGATTTCTACTTGCATTGCATTTTGATTCTGTAAGGTAAAGAGATGCACATCTTGTCCATCGATTTGACCATAAGGTTTCTGTGTTATACTCAATGCATTAGGCTCCCCTCTGCTACTTACGTTTAAGAATACGGCAATAATCATGGATTATCCTTCATGAGTACTGTTGTTTTTGTCTTTACTTCTGCACAATTTCAGTGTATGATGTAGATAGGTGATACCAAGTATCAATTACAAAGGAGATGCTTATATGTTTAAACAATTTATGCTGGTTTTACTAGTCCTAACACTACTACTAGGTAGTGGATTGCTAGCTGTTGCTCACTCCGATCATGGTCATGACCATGACCACGAGGAGCACCATCAACTGAGTGCACGGATATTTGCTGTCAATTTTGCACAAAACAATCTAGTGTATATTGATGCCCCCGACAATCATGTAGAAGGAGTAGTCAAGCTTGAACCATTTACTGATGTTATTGTTAATGACGCAGGGCGGTTTATTGTAGCTGTAGATCAAACCACCAATAGAGCCCAAATTTACTCTACGGGTGTGTTCTGGCAAGCACACGGTGATCATTTCGACTTAGTCGCGAATGCACCAGTTGGGTATTGGGATTTTGTAATTGGAAATAGACCGCGGTTTTTATCCTCTAATGATGATTTAGTCGCAGTTGTTAATGATCGAGATTATAGTGTTTCAGTGATTCGGCCAGAATCAGGTGTCATCGTCACTGTACAAGCTGGTGGGCATGGGCATCCTCTATTAACAGGAGACTACTTAGCAGTTGCTGACCGCCACTATGATTTACTAGATATTTATAACATAAAAGAGCTAACACGGGTAGCGGCTTTGAGAATTCCCAAAGATCCACGTGGGATAGTAGCTAGTGGTGATCTCTTATGGCTAGCCACTAGTGCAGGTCTCGAGGAAGTCGATTTGCAGCACTTAACCCATAGTACGTTGGCAATAGATTGGGATACAGTCCCTCGCCATCTAATTGTGCATCCGAAATCGCTTTGGGTGTA
>SKJB01000121.1 GCA_007116145.1 Limnochordia bacterium
GCGCTTAATGCTGGTATTGAAGGCGCTATCGTTGTTGAAAAAGTGAAAGTTAGTGAGCCTGGAATCGGTTTTGACGCTGTAAGTATGCAATATGTGAATATGGTAGAAAAGGGCATTATTGACCCAGCGAAGGTAACTCGTAGTGCATTACAAAATGCAGCTTCCATTTCAGCGATGTTACTAACAACGGAAGTCTTGATTGCTGACCAACCAGAAGACGAAGCATCTGCTCCTGCAGGCGGCGGCGGTGGTATGGGCGGCATGGGCGGCGGTATGGGCATGCCCGGTATGATGTAAGCACTAAAAGATGAGCAAAATGGGAATCCTGGAATAATGGGGTTCCTTTTTTGCTATATGTTTACATTTATTTAGAAGGGAATAGTTTGGTAAATAGCGAATTTAAGGGTTTAACTGTAACACTGTAACGTGATGATAAGGGAGTGGAAGAATGGAAGACATTCAGCGTGTGTTGTTTACGGATGAAGAGATTGCACGCCGGGTTAAAGAAATTGGTCGGCAAATAACCAAGGATTACCAGGGCAAGGACCTTGTCTTGGTTGGGATTCTCAAAGGAGCAATTATTTTTTTCTCTGACCTAGTTCGGCAAATAGATACCCCATTACATATGGATTTTATGGCTGTTTCGTCATACTCAGAAAGTCACGAAAGCTCTGGGGTTGTGCGAATCTTGAAGGATCTTGATGTCTCCATTGAAGGACGCGATGTGCTAATTGTCGAAGATATAGTGGATACAGGTTTAACGTTAGCCTATTTAAAAGAAATCTTACAATCAAGAAAACCTATGAGCATTAGAGTCGCCTCGCTCTTAGATAAGCCAGAACGGCGCCAGGTTAACTTGCAACCGGACTATCTAGGTTTTTCCATCCCCGATGTATTTGTTGTGGGCTATGGATTGGATTTTGCCGAACAATACCGGTATTTGCCATATGTCGGTGTCTTAGCACCACAAGCGTATGAATAAATTTGACGGAGGATGAATCCTATGCAACAAGAAACGATTATAATTCTTGATTTTGGTGCCCAATATTCACAGTTGATTGCTCGACGTGTGCGAGAGTGCAGTGTGTTTTGCGAAATTTTGCCTTTTGATACCTCGATGGCAGAGCTTAAAGCTAAGAATCCTAAAGGAATAATTCTCTCTGGTGGACCAGCAAGTGTATATACTGATCAGGCTCCACGCATTGGACAAGAAATCTTCCATATGGGTGTTCCAGTCCTTGGGATTTGTTATGGAATGCACTTAATGACCTACGAATTAGGGGGTATGGTTTGTTCAGGTGTGCAACGCGAGTATGGTAAAACCGATGTTAACATCCTAGATTACCAAGATATCTTTAAAGGGTTTGAGACCTTAGTCAATGGTTCATTACGGACGTGGATGAGTCACAATGACTTAGTGAAGCAAGCTCCAAGTGGTTTTACTGTTTTAGCTGCCACCGATCATACTCCGTTTGCAGCCATGGCTAATCGTGAGCTGAAACTCTATGGCGTGCAGTTTCATCCGGAAGTTGTGCATACGCAGTATGGAAAAGAGCTTATTGCCAATTTCTTGACAGAAGTGTGTGAATGTAGACGTGACTGGACGATGGAATCCTTTGTGGAAAATGCGATTGAGTCTATCCGTAATCAGGTTGGGGATGGTCAGGTTGTTTGTGGTCTCAGTGGTGGGATAGATTCAGCGGTTGCTGCAGTCCTCGTGCATCGAGCTGTTGGTTCGCAACTTACTTGTATTTATGTCGACCATGGATTTATGCGCAAAAATGAGTCTGAGCAAGTGGTCAAAACATTTCAAGACGGTTTTAAGATGAATCTTGTCCATGTGGACGCGGTGTCGCGGTTTGTATCGAAGATGGCTGGAATTACCGAACCAGAACAAAAGCGTAAGTTGATTGGTAGTGAGTTTATTCGTGTTTTTGAAGAAGAAGCCGCTAAACTAGGGGATGTTGAGTATTTAGTGCAAGGCACGCTATATCCTGATGTGATTGAGAGTGGGACGAGTCAGGCTGCAGTGATCAAGTCTCATCATAATGTGGGAGGATTACCAGAGGACATGCAGTTTCAACTCGTTGAGCCTCTGCGAGCATTATTTAAGGATGAAGTTCGGTTGCTAGCCCAGGAACTAGAGTTGCCCGCAGAAATTGTCTGGCGTCAACCTTTTCCTGGACCTGGGTTAGCTATTCGGGTGATTGGAGAGGTGAGTCAAGAGCGGCTAGATATTCTACGAGAAGTCGATGCCATCTATATCGAAGAAATTCGTACCGCAGGCTTATATAAAGAGATATGGCAGGCCTTTGCTGTTTTGACGAACACACGAGCAGTAGGAGTTATGGGTGATGAACGAACCTATGATTATGTAGTAGCATTACGGGCTGTGGCTAGTGAAGATGGAATGACAGCTGACTGGGCTCGCATACCCTATGACGTGTTAGAGCGAATGAGTCGCAGAATAATGAATGAAGTGAAAGGTGTTAGCCGCGTAACTTACGACATTAGCTCGAAGCCACCAGCTACAATCGAATGGGAATAGCAGGAGACCAGAAGGGAGCAAGGAATGACCATGAAGCTACAAACCCCGCGCGGAGTAAAGGATTTTTTGCCAGAGGAAACCCGTTGGAAGTTAGAACTAGAAAACAAACTGCGACAAGTTTTTGGGCAATGGGCGTATGAGGAAGTGGTTACTCCCACCTTTGAACTCTATGATACACTAAATTTAGGTGATGGTACATCTGATGAGATGTATCGCTTCTTGGGACGAAATGGAGAACTGTTAGCTCTACGATCGGAGATTACAACGCAAATTGTTCGGATGGTGGCCACTCGTTTTCAGGCAGATCCCAAGCCACTACGATTATCGTATCATGCCAATGTATTTCGCCACGACGATGTGCAAGTGGGTTTTCAGCGAGAATTTTATCAAGCAGGAGTTGAGTTAATTGGTAGCGATACACCAGCTGCCGATGGAGAAGCAATTGCTCTGGCAATTCGATCCATTCAAGCGGTTGGAGTACAGGATTTTCGCGTCGACATTGGTCAGGTGCAATATTTTCATGGTTTAATGAGCGAGTGTCAATGCCCACAAATCAGTGATCAAGTCCGGCAGGCCTTATTGCATCAGGATTATGTGGGACTCAAACAAATTATTCAGCAAGCTGATTTAGACAGAGAGACTAAGAACCTTCTTCTAAAACTCCCAAGTTTACGCGGTGGTGATGAAGTATTGAAAAAGGCATATGCTGCCACCAAAAACAAAGTAGCACAGGCTGCTGTCGATAATATAAGAGATATATACCGCCTGTTAGAAGCGCATGGTGTAGCTGACGCCGTGCAAATAGATTTTGGGATGGTAAAGTCTCTGGAGTATTACACAGGTATGGTTATGGAAGGATATACTCCAAATCTTGGATTCTCACTAGGCGGCGGTGGGCGTTATAATAGTCTTAGTGCACGTTTTGGGACGAATATACCAGCAGTGGGTTTCGCTTTAGGATTAGAACGCTTAATGCTTGTCTTAGAACGTCAAGGGTTAAAACCAGCACCAGCGAAACAATCATATCTTGTTCTTCCTAAAAATTGGGTGAAGGCACTAGCCTACGCAAGTAAGCAGCGAGCAAACGGATATCAGGTGGAAGTCGATGTACAAGGTTTATCCTTTAATGAAGGACTACGCTATGCTCAAGCAAAGCAAATTGCTTGGATTGCTACTGTTGGTGATGACGAACCACAAATTGTCGCGGTTTGCGCTGAAAATGGTGAATAGGGAGGTGTGTGCTTGTGTTAAGTATCGCGGTTTCTAAGGGACGACTATTGGATTCGTTTATTGAGATTTTGGAAAAATCACAGTATCCATGCGCAGTTTTGCAGGAAGAGACACGTAAATTGGTGGTGGAGAGCCCCCAGGCAGGTTTGCGCTTTATTTTGGCAAAGCCTGCTGACGTTCCTACTTATGTAGAATATGGAGCTGCTGATCTAGGGGTAGTGGGTAAGGATACCTTAGCTGAGTCGCAAAAGAATGTGGCAGAATTAGTCGACTTAAAGTATGGGCGATGTACAATGATTGTGGCTGTACCTGAGGCTTTAGGGATTAAGGATGTGGCGCAATTGGATTTTAACAGTCGAGTAGCGAGTAAGTACCCACACATTGCAACGGAGTTTTTTCACAACCGGGGCATTCAAGTCGAAGTCATCCCACTCCATGGATCGATTGAACTTGGCCCGTTAATTGGACTCAGTGAAGCTATTGTTGATATTACCGAAACTGGGCGCACGCTAGTGGAAAATGGTTTGATGATTATTGATGAGATTATGGAAAGTACTTCGCGGTTAGTTGCAAACCGTGTTAGCCTGAAAGTTAAGCGTACAGAGATTAATCGATTAGTGCAAGCGATTGAAGGGGTGTTGTAGATGCGGATCATACGTACAAAAGACTACTCATCACTAAACCAAGTACGGGAATTATTAACTCGCCCCCATTTAGATGAAGTTCAAGTAAGTGCTGAGGGGCTCGAACGGACAAAGCAGATTTTTGGAGAAGCTTTAACACCGATGCAGTCAGTTGCTCGCATACTCGAGGAAGTTAAACGAACACAAGATCAAGCTCTGCTGAAATATATCCGGGTAATTGATGGGTATGCACTGACGAAAAACGAGCTCTTTGTTACCGAGGAGGAATTTGCCCAGGCTCAGTTGGCTGTGGATGATTCCTTTAAAAAGGCTTTGGCTGTGGCGATAGCCAATGTTGAGGGTTTCCATGAGCGACAGCGGGAGAACAGCTGGTTTGACACAGATGACGAGGGCATTATCCTCGGACAAAAGGTAGTCCCTCTTGATCGCGTTGGTGTTTACGTGCCAGGTGGAAATGCGCCTTTAGTTTCTACAGTGGTAATGAGTGCTATTCCGCCGAGAGTAGCAGGTGTTAAGGAAGTCTGGATGTCCACCCCATTGCGCAATGGTAGAATTGATCCGCACTTGCTTGTAGCCGCCAAAGCTTGTGGTGTTACAGGTGTACTTAAAGCAGGTGGTGCGCAAGCGGTAGCAGCCTTAGCATATGGCACGGAGACAGTGCCGAAAGTTGATAAAATTGTGGGACCTGGTAATCTGTATGTTACATTAGCAAAAAAACTTGTCTATGGACGGGTTGGGATTGAATCTTTGGCTGGACCTAGCGAAATTCTCGTCCTAGCAGATGCGAATGCACCCGCTCGTTATATAGCGGCAGACTTACTTTCGCAAGCAGAGCATGATTGGGAAGCAGCATCTGCTTTAATCACACCAAGTGAAGCGTTAGCGTTGGCTGTAGAGAAGGAGATAGAGCTACAATTGTCCATGCTACGCACGGGTGATATAGCGCGTGAATCCTTAAAACGGTGGGGTCTGCTAGTGGTAACAAAAGATATGGACGAAGCGATAGAACTAACCAATATTTTTGCGGCGGAGCATTTGGAACTAATGGTGGATGACCCTTGGGCAATTTTGGGGAAAATTCGGCATGCAGGAGCCATATTTATGGGTAAGTATTCATCAGAACCAATCGGGGACTACATTGCCGGACCCAACCATATTTTGCCGACGAATGGGACGGCTAGGTTTTCTTCACCGTTAACCACCAATGATTTTGTCAAAAAGACAAGCATTATTTGCTACAATGATGCGGGACTATTAAAGAACGGACCATATGCGGCAAAAATTGCGGATACCGAAGGATTAGCGGCTCATGGTAATGCTATTCGTATTCGGTTAGCAGATTTAGCAGGTGAAAAATATGAGTGAGCGCAAACGCGTCGGTGTGGTTTCCCGGAAAACCAAGGAGACAGCTATTACGCTTAAGTGGGAACTTGATGGGAATGGGCATAGTACGATCACTACCGGAATCGGATTCTTTGATCATATGCTCGAAGCTTTAACTCGTCACGGTTGGTTTAATCTTCATTTAGAATGCCATGGAGATTTGGACGTTGATGGGCATCATACTGTTGAGGATGTGGGGATTTGTCTTGGGCAGGCGTTTGCGCAAAGCATTGAAAACGGAGCCGGGATCACCCGCTATGGTAGTGCTTCTATTCCAATGGATGAAGCGCTAGTGCATGCTGTCGTTGATATTTCTGGTCGGCCCTATTTGGTGCTGAACTTGAATTTACCTCAACAACGAGCAGGAGATTTCGATTGTTGTTTGGTGGAGGAGTTTTTCCGAGCATTTGTGACAAATGCGGGAGTTACGTTACATATCCGGCAATTAGCAGGCTCAAATAGTCATCATATCATTGAAGCTACCTTTAAAGCGGTCGCTAAAGCCCTAGACCAAGCATGTACCACTGACAGTAGAATTAAGGGTTCTTTATCCACAAAAGGGATGCTTGATTTGGGAAGGACACAACTATCATGATTGGAATTATTGATTATGGCATGGGTAATTTGCGCAGTGTGCAAAAAGCGTTTGAAGCTGCTGGTCAAACTGCAAAGCTCACCCAGGATCCAGAAGAGATCCAGTCCTTTGCAGGACTCGTTCTACCAGGTGTAGGGGCATTTGGTAAAGCAATGGAGAACCTTAATGATTTGGGATTGGTTCCAGCTATTCAAAACTATATCCAAGCGAAAAAACCCTTTTTAGGAATTTGCTTAGGGCTGCAACTTTTGTTTACTGCGAGTGAGGAAAGTTTTGGTGGCGAGGCCATCTCTGGTTTAGACATTATTGCGGGCAGAGTGGTGAAATTTCCACCAGACTTAAAGATCCCGCAAATTGGCTGGAATCAAATTATTGCAAATAAAGAGAGCCGCTTGTTAAAAGGGGTTTCACGTCAAGCATATGTGTACTTCGTACATTCTTACTATGTTCGGCCTCAGAATCCAAGTGTCACTTTGACCACTACGGAGTATGGAATCTCTTTCGTCAGTAGTATAGCTCTAAATAATGTGTATGCAATTCAATTTCATCCGGAAAAAAGTAGCACGGTCGGGTTAAAAATTCTTAGTAATTTTGGAGCGATTATTGCAAAGGGGGAGAACGAAGTCGATGTTGGCTAAACGAATTATTCCATGTTTGGATGTGAAAAACGGACGTGTCGTTAAGGGTACGCAGTTCTTAGAGTTAAGGGATGCTGGGGATCCAGTTGAACTAGCGTCCATGTATGATCAATCCGGTGCTGATGAGGTGGTTTTTTTAGATATTTCCGCTTCGCAAGAAGGTCGGTCAACTCTCTTAGAAATGGTCAGACGCACAGCAGAACAGGTGTTTATTCCGTTCACAGTGGGCGGTGGTATTCGTACAGTTGAGGATATCCGAGAAATTCTCAAAGCCGGAGCAGATAAGATTTCTATCAACACTGCAGCTGTTCAGAGACCAGAACTTATTGCTGAGGGAGCGCAGAGTTTTGGTAGCCAATGTATTGTGGTTGCCATTGATGCTAAAAGAGTTGCAGGTGAAGAGCGCTGGCTTGTCGTTACCCATGGCGGGAGTCAGAAGACCGATCTTGATGTAGTGGCCTGGGCTAAAGAGGTTGAACGGCTTGGAGCAGGTGAGATTTTACTGACGAGTATGGATGCCGACGGGACAAAAGATGGGTTTGACTATCAAGTAACGGCTGCTGTAGCGGAAGCAGTGAATATTCCAGTGATTGCTAGTGGTGGAGCTGGTAAGTTAGAGCACTTTAAGGATGCAATTCTTGTCGGTAAGGCTGATGCAGTGCTCGCAGCATCACTTTTCCATTTTAAAGAACTGAGTGTTAAGGAAGTCAAGGAGTATCTCGAATCCGCGGGCATTGCGGTGCGGCCTGTGATTACAAACTCCGAATCGCAAAACGGATATGGCGCGCAGATTCTTGAAGAAGTCTATAATGTTATTTTGGATCGTAAACGAAATCCCAAAGAAGGATCCTACACCAATTACCTGTTTGCTAAAGGGCTAGACAAGATCCTGAAAAAAGTAGGCGAAGAAACCGCCGAAACAATCATTGCTGCCAAGAATAGTGATCCTAGCGAACTCGTTTATGAAGTAGGAGATCTGTTTTATCACATCATGGTTTTATTAGCTGAAAAAGGGGTCAAGCCCAAGGATGTGTGGGAAGAATTAGCTTCTCGGCGCTAAAAGGCGGATTATGACGGAAAATGGGAGACAAGAAACTTACCTTTCAATCATATACTAGAGTACTAATCTAGATGTGAGGTGAGTTTTTTGTTGATCCTATCAATTCTATTGCTGTTTTGTCTCGCTTTTCCGGTTGGAGCCCAACCGATGATTCTATCACCAGCGGCAATTGTCATCGATGCAGAAACCGGACGGATACTTTGGGCTAAGAACATTCACGAGCGACGTGCACCTGCCTCTTTAACAAAGATGCTGTCTGCGCTATTAGTGTTGGAAAATGCTGCTGGAAATGAAATAATGACGGTTAGCACTGCTGCAGCGAGAGTGGGTGGAGCAAGTGCGGGGTTACGGACCGGAGAACGTGTTTCTGTTCAGAATATGCTACTGGGTATGTTTTATCGCTCTGGTAATGACGCAGCGGTGGCTTTATCAGAGCATGTGAGTGGGTCTGTTGAGCAGTTTACACGCTTAATGAATGTACGAGCCCATTCCATTGGGATGACGCAAAGTAATTTCAGTAATTCCCACGGATTAGATGAGAGTAATCATTATTCGACCGCTTATGACCTAGCCTTGCTTACCAAAACGGTTTTACAAAATCAGAGCTTTGCCCAAATGGCTCGGGGAAACTATATTAAAGTACGTTGGGGTGACGAAGTACGTGATATCTGGAACATAAACTCGTTTTTATGGCGATATAACGGAGCAACAGGAGTAAAAACAGGGTATACATCGCGGGCAGGCTATTGTCTAGCCGCCTCCGCCCAGCAGGGAAGTACTACCCTGATCTTAGTGTTATTAGGAGCATCCACGAGTAACCAGCGCTGGAGTGAAGCAATTCGCGTACTTGATTATACCTTCCTCCATTATAATCAATTGATGAATGATGATGCAAAGTCAGATACCACCCAAACGCAAGTACATCAAGTTAAGTGGGGAGAGACATTGTCAGATATAGCCTTACTCTATCGCTGTAGTGTCGATGAGCTCGTGCAGCACAATAATTTAACGAATCCAAATATGATTCGTGTTGGACAGAGTTTGCGAATTCCATAGCATCTTTAGGGGTTTGTGAAGGAAAGGGGAAGTTCATGGATTACTTAGAAGGCCTAAATCCAAGTCAAGGGGCTGCTGTGCAGCATATACACGGGCCACTTTTGATCATAGCGGGAGCGGGAAGCGGTAAGACTAGAGTGTTAACATATCGAATTGCCCATATGATTCACCATTGTGGAATCGCTCCTTATCGTATTCTTGCTGTTACCTTTACAAATAAAGCTGCTCAAGAAATGAAAGAGCGTGTAGGAAGTATTGTGGGTCACCAAGGAGAGCAAGCGTGGGTAAGTACATTTCATGCAACCTGTGTCAAGATCTTGCGTTATGACGGATATAAGATAGGTTATCAACAAAACTTCCAAATTTTTGATTCTAGCGATCAGCAGGTTGTCATCAAGGATTGCCTCAAGGAATTAAATCTTGACCCGAAGAAATTTGAACCAAGAGCATTATTAGCGAGTATTAGTACAGCGAAGAATGAATTATTAACACCAATAGATTATAAAGCCCAGGCCACTGACTTTTGGACAAGCAATGTGGCTAAAGTCTACGAGCGCTATCAACACAAGTTGCTGCAAAATAATGGTTTTGATTTCGATGATCTGATTATGTGTACCGTTCAATTATTTGAACAAAGCCCTGATGTCCTAGAGAAATACCAGAAAAAGTTTGAATATATCATGGTTGATGAATACCAAGATACAAATCATGCCCAGTACCAACTCGTGAAGCAACTGGCTAATAAGTATGGAAATCTCTGTGTAGTAGGGGACGATGACCAATCGATTTATGCTTTTCGTGGCGCTGATATCCGGAATATTTTAGAGTTTGAAAAGGACTATCCAGCAGCTAAGGTGGTTAAACTTGAAGAGAATTACCGGTCTACCCAAAATATTTTAGCAGCAGCGAATCAAGTGATTAAGAATAATTTAGAACGTAAAGGAAAGAGTCTGTGGACAGCACGGGGGAGCGGGGACAAGCTTCGCTTATTTCAGGGAGACGATGAACGCCACGAAGCAGCATTTATTACAGACACCATTCAGCAAGGAGTTCGGGGGGGAAAGCGCGGGTATCAGGATTATACGATTCTTTATCGGACACATGCCCAATCACGGATCATTGAAGAAGAGTTTGTTCGTCGTGGAATTCCCTATCGTATTGTATCAGGATTGCGGTTTTATGATCGCAAGGAAATCAAGGACGTTATTGCCTATCTTCGCTTACTCCACAATCCGCGAGATGATTACAGTTTACGGAGAATTATTAATGTACCAAAGCGTGGTATTGGAGATACTACCCTTGGGAAGTTAGATGAATATGCGCAAGCGCATGATTTAACACTGTTAGAGTCGATCACACAATTAGATGAAATGCCTAAGATAAGTGGTAAATATCAGAGTGCGTTAAAGCAGTTCAAGCAGATAATTGACGGACTACGTGAGAATCTTAGTAGTTTGAGCATTACGGAAGTCGTTACAGCTGTATTGCAAGCTACAGGCTATAAACAGTTCTTGAGCGGACAGAAAACAGTAGAAGCAGAAGGGCGTCTAGAGAATGTCAACGAGTTTCTCACAGTCACCCTACGTTTTGAGCAAGAGCATCAATCAAACGATTTACAAGGCTTTCTCGAGCAGATATCCCTGATGGCCGATGTAGATAATTATGATCAACAGGCCGAGGTTATCACGATGATGACCTTGCACGCTGCTAAAGGTTTAGAATTTCCAGTAGTCTTTCTAGTGGGTATGGAAGATGGCGTGTTTCCTAGCGTTCGTTCACTGTGGGAACCTGGACAGATTGAAGAAGAAAGACGCTTAGCCTATGTGGGAATGACCCGAGCGTGTGAAGAACTGTTTTTGACTTGTGCTAGACGACGTACGATTTTTGGTAGTACGAGCGAAAATCCAATATCCACGTTTGTGAAGGAAGTGCCAGAAGAACTTCTTGAAGAGGTCGGTCAACAAAAAGCAAAACCCATGGCAATTTCATCACGCAGAGAAGTCTACCAAGCGTATGCGAAAAAGCCACGTTCAGTTATCGAGAAACCCGCTACGACCGCAAGCTCGAATTCGTCTGCGCAGAGCTATCGCGTAGGAGATAAGGTGCACCACAACCAGTGGGGAGATGGAATGATAGTGGCTATATCCGGTGAAAAAAGTGATATGCTAAGTGTTGCCTTCCCCAATCAAGACATTAAAAGGTTGTTAGCAGGAGTAGCACCCTTAGAAAAAATCTAGCAACGTTTCAAAGCTATGAGGAGGATTGTATTGGCTAACCGAACAGATGCTCAGCGAATGAATCAATTACGTGAAGCTCTCCATCATCATAATTATCGTTATTATACTTTAGATAATCCAGAGATCAGTGATACCGAATATGATTCTCTGATGCAAGAGTTAACACAGCTAGAAGCTGAAAATCCAGAGCTAATCACAACGGATTCTCCGACGCTGCGAGTAGGACATGCTCCTGCTAGTAGTTTCGAGACCGTAACCCATCAAGCTCCCTTGTTAAGTTTGGCTAATGCTTTCGACAAAGCAGAATTAGAAGCTTTTATGGCTCGTGTTACCCGTTGGGCCGAACGGCCAGTAGATTTTGTTTGTGAGTTAAAAATTGATGGCTTGGCGGTGTCTCTTAGCTATGAAGCTGGTGTTTTTGTACGAGGTGCAACTCGTGGTGATGGACAGGCAGGCGAGGATATAACCCAAAATTTGCGTACGGTGGGTTCCATTCCCCTGCGCTTAACTGAAGCCTTGGATATTAATGTGCGCGGTGAAGTTTTTATGCCCCGGGCTGATTTCTTGAAATTCAACGAGTTAAGGAAGGAACAGGAGGAACAGCTCTTCGCAAATCCCCGTAATGCAGCAGCGGGCTCGTTGCGACAGTTAGATCCAAGGATTACTGCAAGTCGCAAGTTAGATATCTTTGTTTATGGAGTGGGGTCACTTACAGGGTATCCGATTCATACTCATCTCGCAGGTCTTGAGATCTTGAAAACGTTAGGCTTTAAAACGAATGCACAAATTAAGCATTGTGAGGATGTTGAAGACATTTGGCAGTTTATCATGGAGTGGACGGATAAACGACCACACTTACCCTATGATATTGATGGGATAGTTATCAAGGTTAATGACTTAGCGTTACAGGAGAAACTTGGAGCGACAGCGAAGAGCCCAAGGTGGGCTATTGCCTATAAATTTCCTGCAGAGCAAGTGGTTACCCGGGTAGTCGATATTCAAGTGCAAGTTGGACGCACAGGGGCAATCACACCCTTAGCGTATTTAGAACCGGTATTAGTCGCTGGCTCTACTGTGAGTCGAGCCACGCTTCATAATGAAGATATTGTGCGGGCTAAAGATATCCGGATTGGTGACTATGTGGTTGTGCAGAAAGCAGGTGATGTGATTCCTGAAATTATTCGACCAATTGTTGAACGGCGGACCGGGCAAGAAGTGGAGTTTAAAATGCCTCAGCTGTGCCCAGCGTGCTCTGGAGAGACTGCTCGCATAGCAGGAGAGGCTGCCACTCGCTGTGTGAATACACTGTGTTCAGCACAGCAGTTTGAGGGCATTGTGCATTTCGCAGCGCGCAATGCCATGGATATTGACGGGATGGGTCCAGCTGTAGTTGAGCAACTAATACAAGCGCAATTCGTGAATACTATTGCAGATCTTTATGCACTGACTTTTGATCAACTTATAAGCTTGACGCGTTTCGGCAAAAAATCAGCAGACAATCTGCTGAGGGCAATAGCAGACAGCAAGCACCGTCCCTTATCACGGGTGATATTTGCCTTAGGCATTCGTTTGGTAGGAACTGAAGTGTCGCGAGATTTAGCCAATACTTTTGCTACCATGGAGCGATTACGTCAAGCTAGCTTTGAAGAGTTAACAGCTATTGATGCAGTGGGTGATAAGATCGCTCAAAGTGTTATTGCCTTTTTTGCACAGACCCAAAACCAGCAGTTGGTGAAAAAGCTAGCAGAAGCTGGTGTTAACATGGGAGCATTAACTAATACCACCCAGACAACCGATCAAGTTTTCGCAGGGTTAACGTTTGTGATTACGGGCAAATTTGAGCGCTTGAGTCGCAATACAGTGAGTGATCGCTTGCGCCAACTCGGTGCTCATGTGGCAAGCACGGTGAGTGGAAAAACGGATTATTTGTTGGCAGGTGAAAAAGCAGGGTCGAAGCGAAGCAAAGCTAGTGAATTAGGAATCACAGTGTTGTCGGAAGACCAGTTTTATAAATTTTTAGCAAAAAGAGGTGTTGATTTTGATCAGTAAAGAGCAGGTGAAGCGGGTAGCAGATTTAGCTCGATTGGTGTTAACAGAGAGTGAGATGCTCCAACAGCAGCAGGATTTAAACCAGATATTAGATGCTGCAGATCGACTAAAGTCTGTGAATACAACCGATATCGAACCCACGGCACATGCCATTCCTTTAACGAACGTGACACGTGATGATCTAGTTGTTGAGGGTTTGTCCAAGAATGATGCGGTAAAAAACGGTCCTGAGGTTACAAAGGGGTATTTTAAGGTTCCTCAGATCATGGAGTAGGAGGAAGGCAAATGGAGTTGTACCAATACACTGCTCGACAGTTGCAACAGTGTCTTAGTGATAACGAGGTAACAAGCGAAATGATTGTAAATTCATTTTTAGCGCAAATTGAGCGTGTCGAACAAGAGATTGGAGCATTTATTACGGTGACAGCTGACCAAGCTTTGGAGGCGGCCAAGGAATCTGATATCCGACGACGGCGTAACGAACTAGTATCACCATGGGACGGCATCCCTATTGCTGTGAAAGATAATATGTCCACCAAGGGGATTAAGACCACGTGTGGCTCTAAAATTCTTGCGAATTACGTTCCTCCCTATGATGGCACTGTGATACGCAAACTTAAAGCAGCGGGTTTGCCGCTATTAGGGAAGACAAATCTTGATGAGTTCGCAATGGGTTCGTCCACGGAAAATTCGGCATTTGCCAAAACCTGTAACCCAGTGAATTGGGCAAAGGTGCCTGGCGGTTCGAGCGGTGGATCAGCTGCGGCTGTGGCTGGTTATGAGGCCCCGTGGTCCTTAGGATCTGACACGGGCGGCTCTATTCGACAACCTGCTTCGTTTTGTGGGTTAATCGGACTAAAACCGACTTATGGGTTAGTATCCCGTTACGGTTTAGTTGCATATGCATCCTCGTTTGATCAAATCGGGCCACTAGGGCGAAGTGTGGAAGATGTGGCGGATCTCATGAACATCATCTCTGGTTATGATCAGCTGGATTCTACCTCTGTGAACAGAGATTGTCCCAACTATGCAGCTGCTTTGACTGGAGATATAAAGGGGCTACGCATTGGACTTCCAAAGGAGTACTTTGCACAAGGATTAAACGACGCAGTAAAAGCTGCAATCATGGCTGCTGTTGACAAGTTAGTCGCTGCAGGAGCTGTCGTGGAGGAAGTATCGCTGCCAATGACAGAGTATGCTATCGAGACGTACTATCTGATAACTTCTGCAGAAGCTAGCTCAAATTTGGCGCGTTATGATGGGGTACGCTATGGGTTGCGTGTTGCTGATGAAGATAGTATCACAATGTTTAAGAGCACGCGTTCTGCAGGGTTTGGACCAGAGGTAAAGCGCCGCATTATGCTCGGAACCTATGCGTTAAGTACAGGTTACTATGATGCATACTATAAAAAGGCGCAGCAAGTACGAACATTGATGCGTCGGGAGTTTGCCGAAGCATTTGCCAAAGTAGATATTTTGATCACTCCGACTACTCCCACCACAGCGTTTGGTTTTGGCGAAAAGAAGAATTCTCTTGAGATGTATCTCAGTGATATTTATACTGTAACAGTGAATTTAGCCGGCGTACCGGCACTAAGCATGCCCGTTGGCAAAGATCAGGAACATCTACCCATCGGGATGCAGCTAATCGGTCAGCATTTTGCTGAGGAAGCATTGCTAAACACAGCGTATACACTTGAGCAAGTTAAGCTTAAGGAGGGGTGTGTCCATGAGTAAGTATGAGACTGTAATCGGGCTAGAAATACATACAGAGCTTTTAACAAAGAGCAAGATATTCTGTGGATGCACGACTGAATTTGGTGGCGATCCAAACAGTCATTGCTGTCCTGTTTGTTTAGGGTTACCAGGGGCCTTGCCGGTTATGAACCAGCAAGCAATCGAGTATGCTGTTAGCGCAGGGTTAGCGCTAAACTGTCGCATTCCTCGCTATAATAAGTTTGATCGCAAGAATTATTTCTATCCTGACTTACCGAAAGCCTATCAGATATCCCAATTTGATTTGCCCATCTGTGTGGACGGATTTGTTGAATACGAATTAGAGGGAGAGCGGCTACGAGCTGGTATAACCCGTGCTCATTTGGAGGAAGAAGCGGGTAAATCTGTGCATAGTGGGAACAGTATTCTTGGGTCCGATTTCTCGTTAATGGATTATAATCGTAGCGGGATACCATTAATTGAAATCGTTACCGAACCAGATTTGCGATCACCTGCTCAGGCTCGATCCTTCTTAGAGCAGTTAAAGTCTATCTTAGAGTATACAAAGGTTAGTGATTGTAAGATGCAAGAAGGGTCACTGCGGTGTGATGCAAATGTATCGCTGCGACCGGTAGGCAGTTTGGAGCTAGGTACTAAAGTAGAGATTAAGAATTTAAACTCGTTTAAAGCCATAGAACGGGCACTCGAGTATGAGGTGCACCGGCAAGCACAAGTCTATGATCAAGGTGGGCGGATTGTCCAAGAGACCCGAGCCTGGGATGACGTAGCTGGGATCACAGTCACAATGCGATCGAAAGAAGAATCACATGACTATCGCTATTTCCCCGACCCCGACCTCGTGCCGATAGAAATCGATGCCCACTGGGTGGAACGATTAACCGATGCATTGCCAGAACTCCCTCTAGCAAAAAAGCAGCGCTTTATCGAAAGCTACGGTTTATCAGACTACGAAGCTGGTGTATTAACAGCATCACAGGATTTCGCTCTTTTCTTTGAACAGACAGTTGCCGAGTATCAAAACGGTAAGGATGTAGCGAACTGGCTTATGGGTGAATTCTCTAAGCTACTCAATAATGCACGCATTACAATCACTGACACCCAAGTTACCCCTCGGCAATTGGCGGAGTTATTGATGACGATTGACAAAGGTCTAATCAGCGGAACCCAGGGTAAAGAGGTACTATCAGCGATGTTTACGTCTGGATTGAATCCCAGTGTGATTATTAAAGATAAAGGGATGCAACAAATCAGCGATTCGCAGGCGCTCGCAGGGGTGGTAGACCAAATATTAGCGGATAACCCTAAGGAATTCGAGCGGTTACAACAAGGAAATGAAAAGTTGCTAGGTTTTTTTGTCGGGCAAGTTATGAAAGAGACAAAAGGTAAAGCAAATCCGCAAGTCGTTAACCAAATCATTAGCGAGAGATTGCGAGAACTTTCTTAAATAGCAGGAATTCAGTAACCGAAGCGGGAATAGTTGAAGAGAAAGGTAGGGGGGATTCTTTGGAAAATGTTTGGTTCTATTTTGCGGGCAGACCGATCTATATCTATGGTTTTATGGTTGGATTTGGTTTGTTACTTGCATCCATTCTAGCTATCCGTGAGGCAAAACGGCGCGGAATTGGTGGAACTCGTATGTATGATTATGTGCTCAGCGCAGCAGCCACCTACTTTTTCTTCGGGCGACTTCCTGTTATATGGTCCCAGTATGGGTTAGGGTGGTTCATTAGACCATGGGTGCTTTTAACCGAGTTACAATCTGGCATTGAACCACTCTTTGGTCTAGTTGGAACCATCGTCTTTAGTCTTGTCTTTATTGGCTATTATGGATTAATATTAGGAGTTTTTTTAGACGCAATTACCCCATCCATTCTTTTGCTCCAAGTTTTTGCGGCTCTTGGATCCAATTTGTATGGAACGGAAACCCAGGTGCCATGGGCTGTTAATTTTGGCGAGCTCCAGGTTCATCCACTCCCTTTATATTTTGCTCTGGGTTATTACACTATCTTTTTCTTCGTGTGGCGGTTACGCAAACATACGCGTTTTGACGGTCAGTTGTTTCTCGGGTATCTACCGCTGTGGGCATGGCTTCATTTATTGATTAGTTTCGTCTCTCCACAATCACACATGCTAAAGCCTTGGATATATGGGTTAGTCGGTGTTCTTTTTTCACTGCTCTGGAGTAATTTATTTTATAATTCGCGTGTTTATCGTCATCGTCGGGGTTTAGTGGGTCGTATTAGTGAAGTGGTGATTTATATCTTGGTCATTTTTATCATAACCATATTTTTCTATTCACGATTTATTTCTGTTTAATTTATGGAAAAGAGAGATGAAGAGAAAATGGAACAAAAAATGGAACAAAAAACGATTCTAGCGGATATCCGTCAACAATTAGAGACTCATGAACATCGCATGACACCGCAACGGGAGGCCGTAATTCGCGTTCTCTTGCAGCATCGCCAGTCCCACCTAAGTGCTGAAGATATATATCAAAACACTAAAGAGTTATTTCCTGAAATAGGTCTAGCTACGGTTTATCGCTCTCTTGAGTTATTAGAGAAGCTAAATATTGTTTATAAGCTAGAATATGGTGATGGCCAGAGTCGATACGAGCTAAACCATCAATCTGAAGAGCATTATCATCACCACCTGATTTGTTTAAAATGTGGTGCTATTAGTGAATTTAATGACGATCTTTTGGAAACCATTGAAAATAAGGTGGCTAGTGAGTCAAATTTCAAGGTTACAGATCACTGTCTACGTTTTTTTGGATACTGTGCTGTGTGTCAGGAGGATATTTGACAAATTTTTCTCTATGAGGTATTATAAGTATCAAATATATCGCAATAGCGTTGATAAAGAGGAGTAACCTAGAAACACTTTCAGAGAGGGTAGCCGAATTAGGTGGAAGGTTGCCTATGATCGTTACTAGGTGAAGGTCGCTTTGGAGCTACTAGAATGAACAATAGTAATTTTAGTCGGGAGGCCCGTTAAAGCCAAGCAAGTGCTTATTAGGTGATGCGTTTTTTTGACGTATTGGCTAACAAGAATAAAGGTGGTACCGCGAATAAGCTCTTTCGTCCTTTTTGGATGAAGGGTTTTTTTATTTTATGAACAGGAGTGGTGAGACGTGTTAAAAACAACAGAGCTAGAAAAAATTTATTCACCTAACACAGTAGAGGATAAATGGTATGCATTATGGGAAGAGAAGGGGTACTTCCGTGGCGATGTGAATAAGGATAAGGAGCCTTTTTGTATTGTAATACCACCACCGAATGTTACTGGTCAATTGCACATGGGTCATGCTCTCGATGAAACATACCAGGATATTATAATACGCCAAAAACGTATGCAAGGCTATAACGCGCTTTGGATACCAGGCACAGATCATGCAGGGATAGCGACACAAGCCCGTGTTGACGATCACATTCGCAAGGAGGAGGGAATTACTCGCCAAGAATTAGGGCGAGATGAGTTTCTGAAAAGAGTTTGGGCCTGGAAAGAAGAGTATGGAGACCGAATTATTAAGCAGTTGAAAAAGCTTGGAGCGTCTGCCGATTGGGAACGGGAACGATTTACGATGGATGAAGGTTGTTCACGAGCCGTTCGTGAAGTGTTTGTGCAATTATATGAGAAGGGCTTGATCTATCAGGGACATTATAGTGTAAACTGGTGTCCACATTGCAGTACCACTCTGTCGGATATTGAGGTAAATCACGAGGACCACCAGGGTAAGCTATACCGGATTAAATATCCTTTAGCAGCCGGAGAGGGCTTTATCGAGATTGCAACCACTCGGCCTGAGACCATGCTTGGTGACACAGCAGTCGCTGTGAATCCAGCGGATGTTCGGTATGTAGATTTGATCGGAGATTCGGTGATTGTACCCTTAATTAACCGTGAAGTTAAAATTATTGCTGATGATTATGTGGATCCAAGTTTTGGTACAGGAATGGTAAAAATCACACCAGCTCATGACCCTAATGATTTTGAAATCGGGCTACGCCATAAGCTTGAGCAAATTCAAGTTATTGGGCTAGATGCCACAATGACACCAGAAGCTCAAAGCTATGCAGGGATGGATCGTTATGCTTGTCGTAAGCAAGTGGTGGCTGATTTAGAGTCTTTAGGTTTACTCGTAGAGGTTAAAGACCATGGGCATGCTGTTGGGGAGTGCTATCGTTGTGACACCGTCGTTGAACCACTAGTGTCCAAGCAATGGTTTGTAAAAATGAAGCCCTTAGCAGAGCCAGCAATTGCAGCGGTTAAAGATGGAACAATTCGATTTATCCCTGATCGGTTCAGTAAAAACTATCTCCATTGGATGGAAAATATTAGGGATTGGTGCATTTCCAGACAATTGTGGTGGGGTCATCGTATTCCTGTTTGGTATTGTGACGATTGTGGGGAATCCTTTGCTTCCAAAGAGGATCCCACATGCTGTTCAAAGTGTGCATCTGCTACCATTAATCAGGATCCTGATGTCTTAGATACATGGTTCTCATCTGCCTTATGGCCGTTTTCTACCATGGGTTGGCCTGATGAAACGAAGGAACTAGACCACTTCTATCCAACAAGCGTATTGGTCACTGGGTTTGATATCATCCCCCTTTGGGTGTCGCGTATGATCTTTATGGGGCTAGAATTCATGGAAGAACGCCCATTTCCTGATGTATTGATTCATGGCTTAGTTCGTGATGATCAAGGCCGGAAAATGAGTAAGTCGCTCGGAAATGGTGTAGATCCCTTGGATGTGATTGCAGCGTACGGTGCTGATGCTTTGCGTTTTACTCTTGTTATCGGGGTTTCTCCCGGTAATGACTTACGCTACATCCCTGAAAAAGTTGAAGCATACCGTAATTTTGCCAATAAGATCTGGAACGCAGCTCGTTTTACCTTGATGAATCTCACTGATTTTGACCCAAGTTTGGGTAGTTTGGAACAGAATCTCACTGTGGCTGATCAGTGGATTCTTAGCCGTTACGAGTTTGCGGTCAGTGAGGTAACGCGTTTTCTCGATCGCTATGATGTGGGAGAAGGCGCACGAGTTCTTTATGACTTTATCTGGAATGAACTATGTGATTGGTATATTGAATGGATTAAACCACGCTTATATGGTAAACAAGGCGAACAATCGAAATACACAGCTCAGTATGTGCTGTGGTATGTTATGAGAAATTCCATGCAATTACTTCACCCTTATATGCCCTTTATTACGGAAGAAATATGGCAGCACTTGCCTGGAGCTACAGAGACAATAATGTTGGCTCCTTGGCCCGTTACCACAAGTCTCCGTCATATTGAGGCTGAGAAGACCATGGATCTCTTAATGAATGTGATCACAGAAATTCGCGCCTTACGCAGCGAAAAACAGGTTCCCCCTGGCCGTAAGATTGCAGCAGTGTGCCAAGCGAATGAGGCGAAATTAGCGGTATTAACCGAAAACAGCGAGTATCTTAAGACTCTTGGTGGTCTTGAAACGTTAGACCTACAAGCACCTGGTCAAAAACTAGAACGTTCGGTCAGTGCGGTGACAGATGGAGTGGAAATTCTGTTGCCCCTAGCTGGTATGGTGGATATGGTGGCAGAAATTGCGCGGATGGAAAAAGATTTAGTAAAAGCTAAAGCGGAATGGGCGCGATCCCAAGGCAAGCTTGGCAATAGTAGTTTCGTGAACAAAGCGCCAGCAGCTGTTATTGCCAAAGAACAGGAGAAGATGGAAACGATGGCAGATACCGTGCAAAAACTCCAGTCCCTCCTTACAGAGATGAAAAGTGAGTAACACTCATCCTTTTCACTCAAGGGAACGCTTTGGTAGTAAACTTGGTCTTGAGAGAATTACCTGGCTTTGTGCGGGGCTTGGTAATCCACAGAATACATTTAGGACCATTCATATCGCAGGCACTAACGGTAAAGGCTCAGTCGCGATTATGCTGGCCAATATTCTACAGGCTACAGGATTACGGGTTGGACTGTATAGCTCACCCCATCTAGTTGATTATGGTGAGCGCTTTCAGATAAATGGGGTCGTGATTGATGCTCAAGAGCTGCAGGCTGTCACCCGTCGAGTGGAAGAGGTGATTTGCCAAGGAGAGAAGGAGTTCCCGCAGTATGGACCAGTCACTGAGTTTGAAGTAGCCACAGCGGTTGGATTTCTCTATTTTGCCAATCAGTCTATTGATATTGCTGTGATCGAAGTAGGCCTAGGTGGCCGACTTGACGCTACTAACATCATTACACCTGTGTTAAGTATAATTACGCCGATTAGTTTTGATCATATGGACTATCTAGGAAATACACTGCCAGACATCGCACGGGAAAAAGCTGGTATCATTAAACAAAACGTTCCTGTTGTCAGCGGGCTGCAAGCTGATAGTGTTTGGCCAGTTCTCGAGAAGCAAGCCAAACATCAGGGTAGCAGGTTATATCCGTTAAAAACGGATATGTGGGAGCCTTTGCAGATGACGCCTCAAGGCGGGGAACTGTACTTTCCCGCCTTAACCACTCAGCCGATTGCAGTCGGATTGGTCGGGATACATCAATTAGAGAATGCAGCCACAGTTTTGGTAGGCTGTCAAGTTTTACAGA
>SKJB01000056.1 GCA_007116145.1 Limnochordia bacterium
GCTAAACTATGGATTTACAAATTATGGTCAGGGCGAAAAGGTACTCGTTGAGTTTGTCAGTGCCAACCCAGTTGGTCCTATGAATGTGGTGAACGCCCGTGCTGCTGCGATTGGTCAAACAGTAGCGAGGTTATTGCGAGCAGCTGGATATAAGGTAGCCACAGACTATTATGTAAATGATGCTGGTGTACAAACGGAAGTTTTTGGGCGATCGTTAGCTGCACGATTTCAGCAGTTAACTGTAAACGATTTCCCGTTTCCTGACGATGGCTATCCGGGTGATTATTTAAAAGATTTGGCACGGAAATTAGCCCAGGAACCCCAAGATTTCATCGGTATGTCTGAGAGCGAACTGATAGATTTCTGCCGTACTTGGGGTATAAATGAGATGATTGCCATGCAAAGAGCTGATCTAGTAGAATTTGACGTGGAATTCGATCGGTGGTTTCGCGAGCAAGAATTACACAAGGCGGGTGCCTTGGAGCAGGTGATTGGACGCCTAGAAGCCAATGGATACATGTATTCACAAGACGGAGCACTCTGGTTTCGTTCCACTGCATTTGGCGACGATAAAGATCGTGTGATTATTAAAACGGATGGCAGTTATACATATGTAACAGCTGACATTGCGTATCATTATGATAAACTGCAGCGTGGCTTCACGAAGCTGATCGATTTGCTCGGCCCTGATCACCATGGCTATATCGGACGGATGAAGGCTGCAGTGCAAGCGTTAGGTTATAAAGAAGATGCGTTGGAGGTACTGATCCTACAATATGTAGCGTTATTACGTAACGGCCAGCAGGTTAAAATGTCTAAACGGGCTGGTGAGTTTATTACACTCCAGGATTTGCTCGACGAAGTTGGAAAAGATGCAGCAAGGTATTTCTTTTTAATGCGTAGTATGGAGAGTCATCTAGATTTTGATTTAACGCTCGCTGCGGAACAAAGTAGCGATAATCCAGTCTTTTATATTCAATATGCACATGCACGCATTTGTAGTATTTTGCAACAAGCAAGTGAGCAAGGGCTACCTCTTATTCCGGCAACAGAGGCTCCTTTAGAAGCATTAGATAAGGAAGCGGAGCAGGATCTCATGAAGAAGCTAGCAGAGTTACCGGAGGAAATCATGACTGCAGCTATTCACAGAGAACCCCATCGGATTGCTCGATATGCTCTAGAATTGGCGAGTGTCTTTCATTCATTCTACACCCATTGTCATATTTTAGGTGAAGAAGGTGAGATCCGCACAGCTCGGCTTACTTTAATATTTTCGGTAAGAATCGTTTTGCAGAGAGTATTAGCTTTGTTAGGAATTAGTGCTCCTGATCGAATGTAGAAAGGAGACGAAGATGATTTTAAAAACAGTTACCTCAATAATCTTAAGTACCTTTAGAACGGGATATGAAAACATTGGATTTCTTTTCTTACTTAATTTGGGTTGGTTTTTTCTTGTTTTTTCTCCGATGTTTATCGCGTCTCTACTACAAATAGAGAACGCAGTGTTTTTGGCGCTATCCTTAGTAGTTGTGTTCATTCTATTTGGACCAGCTAGTGCTGTTGTTCAGTCTTCTACGCATCGGCTTATTGCAAAGGAAGATATTTCCTTTGCTGAGCTTAAGCAGACGTTTTTCCGTATTTTTAAGCGTAGTATTTTGTTGGTTTCGGCGTATTCTCTAATTTTTCTGATTCTCGTTGTGAATCTTTTGTTTAGCTATAATAATCCTATCGCATTTGTTCGGGTTTTTAGTGGACTTTGGTTGTATCTCGTTATTTTTTTGTTTATGATGATACAGTATGCATTTCCGCTTTTAGTGTCGCGTGATTGGGGAGTTATTGCTATCGTTAAGCAAACAGCGACACTTGTGCTAGATAATGTCTTGCTTAGCTTGCTTATTCTGGTATTCAACGTTATACTGACAATGATTAGTTTTATCTTAGTAATACCGTTAGTTTTAGTGTGGGCTATTCTCATAGGTTTGATTCAAAATTATACCTTGTTACACGTGGTAAAGCGATTTAATTAAGGTATTGGGATAGGTAGGGAGGTAACTCTAAATGGCTAAGTTTATTTTTGTGACTGGTGGAGTTGTATCGAGTTTAGGTAAAGGGATCACTGCAGCTTCTCTCGGTCGGTTATTAAAGAGCCGTGGCTTAGATGTAACGATTCTTAAGCTGGATCCATATTTAAATGTGGATCCAGGTACAATGAGTCCGTTTCAACATGGTGAAGTATTTGTTACTGATGATGGGGCTGAAACTGATTTGGATTTGGGTCACTACGAGCGATTTATTGACGCTAACTTGTCCAAATGGAGTAACGTAACAACAGGAAAGATTTATTGGTCCATTCTTTCTAAGGAGCGACGTGGAGACTACTTAGGAGACACAGTACAGGTTATCCCTCATGTAACAAATGAGATCAAAGACCGTATTAAGCGCGTTGCAGCTGATGGTGGTGGAGACGTGGTAATAGTGGAGATTGGTGGTACTGTGGGTGATATTGAGAGTCTACCCTTTCTTGAGGCTATCCGCCAGTTAAAGTCGGATATAGGCAGAGATTCGTGTTTATATCTACATGTTACTCTAGTCCCCTATATTGGCCCTTCTAAGGAGCTTAAAACGAAACCGACACAACACAGTGTCAAGGAGTTGCGGAGCATTGGCATTCAGCCTGATATCATTGTTTGCCGCTCAGAACAGGAAGTTTCAAAGGATTTACGGGCAAAAATTGCGCTGTTTTGTGACATAGATGAGGATGCTGTGATTCCAAACTGTGATGTTGATACCATTTACGAAGTGCCGCTTCGGTTAGCGGAAGAGGGTTTGGATGATATTGTAGTGAATAAACTGAAACTGCAGTGTCATGCACCTAAAATGGATGATTGGATCGAGCTTGTGAACGGGATAAAGAAACCGTTGGAACGAGTAAAAATCGCCATTGTTGGTAAGTATGTAGCCCTGCCAGATGCGTATTTAAGTATCGCTGAAGCGCTACGTCACGGTGGTTTTTTCCATCGTGCAGAAGTGGAACTACTATGGATTAATTCAGAGGATGTTAACAAAGACGATGTAGCTCAAGTACTAGAAAACGTTAATGGAATTTTAGTGCCTGGAGGTTTTGGAGCAAGAGGAATAGAAGGGAAAGTAGTAGCTATTCAATACGCTCGGGAGCATAACATTCCTTTCTTTGGTATATGCTTAGGCATGCAATGTGCAGTTATGGAGTTTGCCCGGATCGTATGTGGACTAACCGAAGCAAACAGCTCGGAGTTTACTCAAAATGATCAGATGGTTATTGATATAATGCCAGATCAGCTCAATCAGGAAAATAAGGGTGGAACAATGCGTTTGGGGTTATATCCTTGTGTCTTGGCGAAAGATTCTAAGAGTTATAAGGCGTATCAACAAGAACTGGTTCAAGAACGACATCGACACAGGTATGAGTTTAACAACATGTACCGAGATCAGCTAGCGCAAGCAGGAATGAGTCTCGCTGGAGTTTCACCAGATGGACTCCTTGTTGAGATTGTTGAAATTCCAGACCACCCCTGGTTTGTTGCTTGCCAATTTCATCCAGAATTTCGGTCTAGACCAAACGATCCTCACCCATTGTTTAGAGACTTCATTCAGGCTGCGCTTATACAAAGGGGAACATGTAATAACCATGTCAAGGTAGGCATCAATTCCTAGAAGGTGGTGCATGTTAGATACGTAGAGCAGTTTCGCAAGTTTTTGGCGACTAGTATCCCTGATGACTTTCGCAATTAAAAGCCAGAGTAGATTCTGGCTTTTTTTGTATAACTTATCTATTTTTGATGCATACTCTTTGATAGAAAGGGGTATGCATATGAAGTGGTTTATGATGATTATAGTTGTAATCTTTATCGGTTCCTGTTGGATGGTTCAGTGTGTTCAAGCCTCGCATGTCCTTCACGGTTCTATTCTGGAAGTATTTGTGGAGCAACAGAAATTACGTGTAGATATTAATGGTCAAATGGTTATTTTGGTGCTAGACGAACAAGTATTGGTGTATCGAGATTCTCACAGCGTAGCCGTTGAGTCTGCACGACCAATTATGCCTGGGCGCTATCAGGAAGGTCTTTTTTTTCTCAATGAAAAAGGGTTAGTAGAACTAATGTTAGTGAGCTATATTGTGGTTGACGGTAGTGATTGCGCTCAACGAAGGTTGTATCACTATAATATTTTTGGAGAGCTTAAAGAAGTAGAACAACTCCCTTCGATTCAAAAGGAATTCAGCCACTTATAGCGAATACTTAATGAGAGAATAGATGGGAGGAATTCAAAATTGGTGGTTTCAAGTGAGAGAACTATGGCATTGTATTGCCCAGCGTGCGAGAAGTTACAATATCATGTGTTCTCCCTGTTTGAGTTCGCTAGTTCGTTGCGACCATTTCAGTGTAAGTGTGGTTTTACGCAAGGACATATAGCTAAAAAACGCAAACGTTACGAGATACGATTATTGTGTCCAAGTGGAGATCGAGTGCGGTTGCTCTACACCCTTAGAGAGTTTTGGGTGGCACCTTTACTAACCTTTTATTCTATGGATGATGACGAGGTCTTAGGGTTTTTGGGTAACCCTGATGATGTAGAATCAGCTGTTGCAAACTGGAATAGTGAGGGATTAGATGAAGAGGAGTTTTTAGAACCAGAGATTATAAAGGAAATATTGAGCTACTTGCAGAAGTTAGCTGGGTCCGAACGAATTGGCTGCCAATGCGATATGCCCTCTGTCGGGATCGATGTGTATCCCGATAAAGTTGAATTAGTTTGTTCTCATTGCGGTAGTGCGATGTTGATGGGGGCAACAAGCGCAAAGGATGTCAAGAAGGTAAAAGGTCTTGAGGAAATTATAATGGAGCCATCATCGTATACATTTTTAGATGAGTGTTTTAAGCCGGTATTTTAAGGGAAGAATGGAGTGTTACATATTTGAATATAGCGGAATTGGAAAACACAAAAGCCCATGATTTACAAGAAATTGCGAAGGGATTGGCTATTCCTGGCTATTCGCAGAAACGCAAAAAGGACTTAATTATTCAGATCTTAAGGGCTGAGACACAAGCCGAAGGGCTTTTGTTTATCAGTGGTATTTTAGAGATTATGGCAGATGGCTTTGGATTTCTGCGAGTGGATAACTACACACCTTGTCAGGATGATGTGTATGTATCTCCTTCACAGATTCGCAGATTTAGTATGCGGGTAGGAGATGAAGTATTAGGTCAAGTTCGACCTCCCAAAGAAGGGGAACGCTATTATGCGCTTTTAAGAGTTTTAGCCATAAATTTATCAAACCCTGATATTGCTCCCAAAAGACCCCATTTTGAAAACCTAACTCCGATCTACCCCAACCAGCGCTTACGATTGGAAACAAAGCCTACAAAGTATCCAACTCGATTAATTGATATTATAGCCCCCATCGGTCTTGGCCAGCGTGGTTTAATTGTTGCTCCACCAAAGGCTGGAAAGACAACAATTCTTAAGGAATTGGCCAATGCTATTAGTAAAAATAGCCCCGATGTAGAGTTAATAGTGTTACTCATTGATGAACGACCAGAAGAAGTAACCGATATGGAACGCTGTGTCAATGGAGAGGTTATTAGTTCAACTTTTGATTTGCCCCCCGAAAATCACGTGCGTGTTGCGGATATTGTATTGGAGAGGGCAAAACGCTTAGTCGAGTCGGGCAAGGATGTTGTAATTTTACTAGATAGTATTACCCGCTTAGCACGTGCTCATAATTTAGTAGTGCCCCCAAGCGGACGAACTCTCTCTGGTGGAGTCGATCCAGCCGCCCTACATCGACCGAAGCGTTTTTTTGGTGCGGCACGTAAACTCGAAGAACAGGGTAGTTTGACCATACTAGCTACAGCTTTGGTGGAGACAGGCAGTCGAATGGACGACGTGATTTTTGAGGAGTTCAAGGGTACTGGTAATATGGAGCTACACTTAGATCGAAAACTAGCAGAACGGCGTATTTTCCCAGCAATAGAGATCTATCGTTCTGGCACTCGAAAAGAAGAACTCCTACTCTCCAAACGAGAGTTAGATGCTATGTGGGTCCTTCGCAAAGCAATGGGATCGCTCGGAGTTATGGAAACGCTAGAATTGCTATTAGAACGAATGGGTAAAACTAAGACGAATGAGGATTTGATTGATTTAGTTATGAATTCAACTTTTGCAGGAAATCTTCGAAATAAGTAAAGGAATTTAGTAGTTTTTGTCGAAAGTGAGAACTTAGTACAGAAATGAAGGAGGAGAGCAATGAGTAGTCGGCACAGCTATTTACGGACAATGTGCTTATTTTCCTTAATAGCCCTTTTTAGCATGGCTTTAATTGGTCAAATTGACGGCCGATTACACATCGGCGGCTTTGACTGGGATATGCTTGAAGAGATTGCTGAAGAAGTAAACCAGAGTTCAACGCTTAGCATGTCTCTAACATCCTTACAATCTGAACTCGATGTAATCGCGGGAAAATTTGACGCAGAAGCACGGACTACAGAAATAGAACAGCAAGAAGCAGTGCTAGCAACAGCGATGGATAGCGAGCAGATGGATAGCGAGCAGATGGATAGCGAGCA
>SKJB01000123.1 GCA_007116145.1 Limnochordia bacterium
ATCTCCATGATTCGATCACTGCGTCGATTAAAGCGTCTATAGTTGGCAACGGTTCCTTGCATCGCAACCAAGGAAAAGCCTAAGGGATTACCAATCACTGTAACCTGCGCACCAATACCCAGAAAACCATCTACGTTTACAGATACTGTTGGGAGTTCTGCAGATTCGAGATAAATGAGTGCTAGATCGACGTCAGGGTGAACATCCCATTCGTATATATGATACGTTTTTCCGTGAGGAAATGAGACAATTACCATAAAAACATCATCCACAAGATGACGATTAGTAACAACTAGCCCCTCCGGCGAGATGTTAAATCCTGTACCGCGCCTTTCAGACCGTGATGTTAAGGATTCGATCCCTCGAATCTCAACAACAGCCTTTTGCAGCTCTTGAACCAAAACTGTAGTTTTTAGCTGTCGCGACTCTCGTAGAAAGCTCGATGACGACCTGGTATGAAAGGAATAAGCACTAAAGATGACATAGATAAGAAACACGGACGCAAGACCTAAGGCAATAATCCTACGTGTTATAGGACTACTCTTTTGCTCGCTACAATCCGCATCCTCGTCATCGTCTGGATATGCGGCATTTAATTCTGCAAATAATTCGGGTTCTAACAGATGCTTTTCTTCGGGATCTTCCACTTGCCAAAGTGGCTCATTATTCTGTTTTGGCATTGTACTCATTCACCCGGCTTTAACAGTAAATACCCTCACCGAACCGATTCGCCAAGGGTATTTCGTCCTTATTTTAACAACAACTGCTTACGTCTTAATGCTGTAGTTAACAGCGTAAATAGCATTAATAAACCGACCGGCATTACAATACCCACCGGATTATGCTTAATCTCAATAGCAGCAGCCGATAGATACACAAAAAGAAATGTTCCTGGTAGCATACCAAGAAAAGTGGCGAGCACATAGTCGCGATACCTAACTGTCGTCAGACCTGAAATATAGTTAACGCCACTGACAGGGAAAATCGGGATCAATCGCAAATACAGCACAAATAAAAACCCATTATCCTCAACTCGTTTCGCTACTACATCCGTGAAGCGATTACCTTCCACAAAGCGATCAACGAAACCTTTACCAAAAATACGCGCCATAAAAAAGGAAATTTGACACCCAATATTGGATGCAATTATTACTAATACTACCCCCTGCCAAAAGCCAAAAATTGGCCCCGAAAGGGCAGTAAGTGCAATACCTGGACAGGCCAAAACAACTCCCACAATGTAGACAAGTAGATAAATAAACGGTGCTGACGGTGTTCCTCTAGTTTGGTTAACTACGCTGGTTACTGTATTAAGAGTGAGATAACTTCGAACCGGGCTTAAAAATATAATGGCTATGAGTGCAAATACGATAAGCAACTTATAATAGTGCTTAGACACATAAAACATGGTGAGAGGAATCACTCCTTCTGTTCTAACAACATATAGTATTTCCATCGTCTAGTCAATTATTACTACTGACGATTATTACTACTGAAATTGTGCATCGTAGAAAGAACCCTAAAGGTAGTCTTCTCGATATGTGCGATTTATCCTTCCTAAAACAATTTACATAGAATTTTGACAAAGACCTCCGACTTCTAATGGTCTTTGTCAAAATCGGTTCATCCGCTCTCTTTGCTCTCTACTTTCCAGAAATAGTAACACCAGAAAAACAAATCCAGGGCACGATTGCGTTTCCAAAACTAATCCGCTCTCGGGAAATATCTCTAACATTCAAGAGCATTTCTGCGATATTTCCAGCTATCATCGTTTCCGTAATGGGATATTTAATTTCACCGTTCTCAATATAGTAGCTATTCTTGGCAACACCAGAAAAATCTCCATCCTGGCTAGGATATCCACCAGAATAGCGAGCTAATAATATACCCCTATCCACGTTACGGACTATTTCCGCAAGCTCACTATTTCCAGGTTCAATCACATAGCATCCGCCACTATTGACTGCTCGATCTAGACCTGTTTTATTCGCTCCATATAGGCTAAGCAGAAAGGTGGTTAGTACCCCTTTGTCAATAATCGTGCTATTGCTGGCCTTGTACCCATCGCTTGTGAGAAAATATCCATCAATGATCTCATCTGCTATTGGTTTCGAGTGCACCGTTAGCTGTGAATCGGCGATCTGCTTACCAATTCTCTCCTTATATACACTCGTACCAGCGATTAATGCCCCATCACGTATACTAATATCTAAGAAGGTGCCGATAAAGTCGCCTAAACAATCTGGCGTTACAATAACATCACCAGTAAATTTACCTGCAAACGACTGGGTATTCACCTGTTCACAAGATTGCTGCAACAAGAGATCGAGACTCCCCCCCTCGATTAAAGCCTTATCCAGTTCTTTAGTGGCAAATCCAGAATAATTAAACGACGAAGATTTCTCCCCTTCTTTACCAGCAAACATGGCTGAAAAATGATACATCCCCTTCGATGTGGTGAAATCAACTCCATTGCTATTCATAAAGAAGCTATTATAGTGCGTAAAATCCAAATATACATTCTCTAGCATAATACTTGGATAGCGCTCTTTGACAGTCTCCAAGAATGCGTTTAACCGCTCATACATTCCATCTAAATCAGGCTCCGTATCCCCCACCGTAAACTTTTGTGGGGCTTGAAAGTCAGCAATACCATTAGCGCTATCAGGTTCCGATGACTCAGCAATCTCGATGACTTCCAGAATACCTTTATCAATGCTTGCAAGATCGAGCTTATTAATCGTATAGGTTCCTTTACGCTGTTCTTTAATCGCCATCAAATGGAGATTGGTGCTAAACACGGTACGAATAAGACTCATCTGACCTGCTTCCACGTTCATTTCTTGCTTCGTACTCCGCAATAGGCTGCAATGGGCAGCTTGTGCACCTGCAGCTTCTAGCTTCTGTAATGTATACTGCAAAATTTCTCGCTCTGTCATGATCATCGCCCTCCAATGTTCACTCGGCACTTAATAGCCGGACCACCCATGCCTGTGGGTATTGGTTGTTTTTTGCCGCACATTCCTGCTGCTGACCACTGCATGTCATCAGATATCATGGTAATTGTCTTTAACATATCAAAAGCCACACCCGATATTGTAGTATCCTTGATACCACGACCAAGCTTTCCGCTTTTAATCTCATAGCCCAATACTACACCAAACATAAATTCACTCGTAGTGTCAGCTTGCCCATTGTTCGGCCGAATCAAGTAGTAGCCATCCTCAACAGAGCTGATCATCGCAGCTAATTTGCTTTGACCTGGCATGATGGCAGTGTTTCGCATTCGGATCAATGGTTCATCGGAGAACTGATAGGCTCGGCCATTACCAGTAGGTGCTACCTTAAAGTGATTGGCACTCTCCTTGTTATGCATATATCCCTTCAAAACTCCTTGATCAATAATATATGCATCGTCTGCTTCTGTCCCTTCATCATCAATATAGACAGGCACTGGACATGTTTGTCCCATGGCCGTGTTCGCAAAGTCAATGAGCGTCACTAAAGGACTAGCCACCTCTTTGTTTAGGTAGTTCGCTGCAATGGAACCACCCAATACTAGATCAGCTTCTGTGGTATGCCCAATGGCTTCATGGGCTAAGATACCCGCTAATTCAGGATCGAGAATACACTCCTTTACACCCGCGCTTGCATATACTCCAGATTGCTTGGCACGAATATGCTCGTACAACGAGTCAATACGACCATACAAGACCTCTGGATTGTCAAACACATCCTCAAATTGCCCTAACCCGCCAAAAACATCATAGAGATCTAGCGGCTTGCCTTCGCTATCCATGGTTAGACTAACCGCAATTATGGTACGTGGAATCAGCGAATAAGCTTCGGAACCATCGGAAGTTAAAAGCGACTTTTCCATATCTAAACAGTTTAGAGAAACGCTCCGACTCGATAAATCAGGATACTTATCACCTATATAGCTATCGAGTTGTTTGATAAAGTCAATGAGTTGGCGTTGCTTTAAGCGCGGTTTTGTTGTTGCAAAACTATTGGATCCAGCACCTGAATTCACAGGTAGTTGGGGTTTACCCAGGTTCGCTTTTTTAGCAAGAAACTGTGCATTGTGACCAGCAGAAGCGATCACTAACCGAAAACTCTCCGACGTAAAATCAGGACTCGACGCAAAACCCCAAGCACCATGCTGATAAACCCTCGCAGAAATTCCGCTTGTAGTCGACTTCACGTTTCGAGTATTATTTCCTTTCAAGAAACCGATGGATAAATTACGATTTTCCTGCATCCGCAGTTCGGTATAACCAGTGAACTGGGGTACATACTCCTGCAAATTGCTCGTTAACACATGAGAACCCTCCCGTAGTGCAGTTTTTTACCTTCCCTCTATCCCTATTATTATCTGTAAATCCCAAAAATCCTTTACAATGTTCCATTCTTGCGATAAAATTATAGGAATTAGACAGTACGCCTAGGAGTTGGTCGGAATGCTTAAAGAATACCTCAAGCAGAATACTCTCATTGCAGATGGAGCGATGGGAACCTACTATGCGAATCGCACCCAAGATAATAAAACCATTAGTGAATGGGCCAATCTTACCCACCCGGAAATCATTCGATCGATTCATCGCGAATACATTCAAGCTGGGGCTAAATTGATTCGGACCAATACCTTTTCTGCGAATAGCATAACTCTTGCGATCGACCAACCAAAACTTGCTTCGTTGATTACCGCAGCCTGCGATATTGCAAAATCGGCAGCTGATGACGAAGTTTTTATTGGGGCTGGTATTGGTCCTATTCCCCAACTCCTCGATGCTAATGGGGAACCCCTCGAACCAACCGTTGTTGATCAGTATATGTTTATCGTTGACACTTTTTTGCAACAAGGAATCAACATATTTATTTTTGAAACGTTAAGCAGTTTGGATCACCTTAAGGTAGTCTTTGATTATATCAAACAAGTAAATCCAGATGCTTATATTCTCACCCAATTTGCCATGGCGTTAGAAGGATCGACCCGCAAGGGTCTTAGTATGGCTAGTCTCGTAACAGATATTAGAACGAGTCGGACAATTGATGCCTATGGATTTAACTGCGGTGTAGGTCCCACCCACCTACTGAAACTTATTGATCAATTAAACATAACCACCGATACCATCTCCGCATTACCAAACGCCGGGTATCCGCAAATTGTAAACGAGCGCACGGTGTACCATGAGAATGCGGATTATTTCGCAGATGTTATGATCGACTTGGTAAAACGGGGAGTAAAAATTCTAGGTGGTTGTTGCGGAACCACACCCCAATATATTAAAGCACTTAGTACCAAGCTTGAAAGTGTCCACCCGCAAAGAACCCGGAGTAAACAGCATAAACCGCTAAAAGCCAAATCCAGTACCATCCGTCTCAATACATTTCAACAAAAGCTTGTCAGTGGTCAGTTTCCCATCGCTGTCGAATTAGATCCACCGCTGAATGGACAAGTAAAGTCGATTTTAAGAGCAGCTAAGCAGTTGCATGCAGCTGGTGTCGATGTCATCACCATTGCCGATTCACCGCTAGCACGAGCTCGGATGGATTCCCTGATGCTAGCTGCAAAAATCCAACGAGAAATCGGAATTCAAACTATGCCTCACATCTGTTGTCGCGATCGCAATATTATTGGAACTAAGTCTAGCCTTTTAGGAGCCCACATGGAGGAAATCCGTAATCTCCTAGCTGTCACAGGTGATCCAATTCCTAGTTCCGATCGCAGTGAAATTAAAAGTGTCTTTAATCTAAACTCCCAAGGCTTGATGGAACTCGTGGCTAGTTTAAACGCACAGAACTTCTCCCATGAACCTTTTTATCTAGGGGGAGCTCTCAATCTAAACGCGCATAATATTGCCAACGAAGTCGCACGCATGGAGCGTAAAAGCAATGCTGGAGCTCAATTCTTTCTCACCCAGCCGATTTTCGAACAGCGCGTCATATCCTATCTGGAAACACATCCATTTGGTAATAAATATGTGCTCGGAGGAATCATGCCATTGGTTAGTCTCAATAATGCTCTCTTTCTCAATAATGAAGTGCCGGGCATCTCCATCCCTCCTGAGTATATAGACCGCTTTCACCAAGACATGGATAAAAAACAAGCCCAGCAAGTAGGGGTTACAATCGCTCTGGCACTAGCAAAGAAAATCCGCAACTATGTGGATGGATTTTATTTTATCACCCCTTTTAACAAAGTGGAATTAATTATTGAAATTCTCCGCCGGCTAAAAGAGGGAGAGGAGCGACAGCAATGAACCAGCACCCGATCCTAAAACTAATAGAACATAACATACTCCTACTTGATGGAGCGATGGGAACCGCCTTACAAGCACAAGGCCTTCCCTTAGGAGTCTGTCCAGAACAATGGATACTCGATAACCCTAAGGTATGCCAAAACTTACAGCAAAGCTATTTAGCCGCTGGCTCACAGATTCTCTACACTCCTACCTTTGGGGCTAACAGCATCAAACTACAAGAATATGGGTTGCAAGATCAGGTCATCGAACTTAACTGTCGGCTAGCCGAAT
Organism: Limnochordia bacterium; assembly: GCA_007116145.1. Lineage (GTDB taxonomy): Bacteria > Bacillota > Limnochordia > Darwinibacteriales > DTU012 > CSBR16-88. The sequence goes on from SKJB01000123.1 coordinate 6,537, forward strand.
TGACCAAAGCGATAGTTACTGAAGGCCAATGGGTCGCTGGAAACCTCTCCTCAACCGGTCAATCCATAAAACCCGTGGGAACCATATCATTTGAATGCATGATTGAGGTTTATAAACAACAGGTACAAGGACTGCTTGCGGGCGGTGTCGATTTATTTGTGATCGAAACCATGATAGATATCCAGGAAGCCCGAGCAGCGTTAATTGCAGTCAAGGAATCCTGTGATTTACCGGTTTTTGTCTCTATGACGTTTGAAAAGGATAATCGCACCTTAACCGGCACACCAGCCCTAACAGCACTAGTTACTCTCCAAAGCCTAGGGGCTGATGCAGTAGGGTGTAACTGTTCAAGTGGTCCAGCACAAATGATTGCCATTATGGAGGAAATGAAACCGTCTGCCAAAATCCCTCTGCTTGTAAAACCTAATGCAGGTTTACCCCAGCTACGAGATGGTGCCATGTTCTTCCCCATGAATCCTAAGGAGTTTGGGACATTTATTCCAGCTTTAGTCAAAGCAGGGGCCAACATTATTGGCGGGTGCTGCGGTACCACGGCTGAACATATTGCAGAAATACACAAACAGATTGTAACACTACAACCAATACCTCCCCAGGTAAGAAGCATGAGCGCCTTGACATCAGCTCAGAGCTTTCTGGCCATTAGCGAGGATCAGCCCACTCTAGTATTGGGCGAACGAATAAATCCGACGGGCAAGAAAAAGCTCCAATCGCAATTACTCTCTGGGAAGCTCGATGTGGTACAAAAATTTGCCTATGAACAAATAACCCAAGGCGCAGCCATGCTCGATGTCAATGTAGGGATGCCAGGCCTCAACGAGAAGGAGACAATGGTGCAGGTCGTTGAGTTCTTATCGACCTTAAATGTGCCCCTAGTCATTGACTCCACAGATCCCGAGGTGATTGCTGCAGCTCTCCGTGTCTATCCTGGTCGGGCCTTGGTGAATTCTATTTCGCTAGAAGAAGCAAAAACCACCCGCTTACTAGAAATTTGTGCTAAATATGGAGCGATGTTTATCCTCTTACCCCTTAATGCACAGGAAATACCAAAGACTGCAGAACAAAAACAGCAGGTGATTGAGGAACTTATCCACCGCGCAAGAAACTATGGATTTACCACACAAGATATCGTAATCGATGGACTGGTAATGACGATTTCCTCAAGCCAAGATCAAGCGCTGGAAACTTTAAAGACGATTAACTGGTGTAAAAAGGAGCTAGGCTGTCACACACTGATCGGGTTATCGAACATCTCCTTTGGCCTACCTGAACGCCCATGGATTAACAGCAGCTTTCTAGCCATGGCCATCCATAACGGTTTATCCATGGTAATTGCTAACCCAAGTGATGAAATCGTGATGCACAGCAAAGCAGCCGCAGACTTAATCAGTGGCAGAGACAAAACGAGTCAAAACTATATCACCCACTTCCGCAAAACGCAGACAACAGAAGAAACGCAGGTTTCTGAAGTGTTCCAAGGAATTATCAACGGAGAACGGACTGGCATTTTAGCAAGAATTAGAAAATCTTTAGACCAAGGTAGACTCGCCGATGAATTAGTAAACCAAGAACTAATCCCGGCTATCACACGAGTAGGGGAGTTATTTGAGCAACAGACATTTTTCCTGCCCCAACTTATCTTAAGTGCACAAACCATGAGCACAGCCATGGAATATCTTAAGCCTTTGTTAAACCAAGATGATACAGGGCAACAGGATCAAACAACGGTTATCTTAGCTACCGTTAAAGGTGATATCCACGATATTGGTAAAAATTTAGTTGCACTACTACTCCAAAACCACGGCTTTCGCGTTGTTGATTTAGGAAAGGATGTGGCTGCTGAAACAATTATTTCCAGCGTTATCCATGAAAAGGCAACAATTATCGGACTATCCGCATTAATGACCACAACGATGCCGGAAATGAAACGAGTCGTCGAGTTAGTAAAAGCAAACAACCTACCCTGCAAAGTTATGGTGGGTGGCGCTGCCGTAAGCCAAGAATACGCCCAAGAAATTGGGGCTTACTACGGAGCAGATGCGAATGATGCAGTAAAACTAGCCAAGACATTGAGAGACACGTATTCACCCACTAAAGAGCATTGACAGAACGGACACCATCAAACTATCGAAAAATCTATTCGGAGGTGATTTTATGAAGAAAAACGTATATCAAAACTTAAAAAATCCACCAAAGAAATACCGGCCAATTCCCTTTTGGTCGTGGAATGAGAAGCTTGAGCCAGAGGAGACACGTCGTCAAATTTCTGAGATGGATCAAGTGGGTATCGGTGGTTACTTTATGCATGCCCGCGGTGGATTGCAAACAGAATATATGGGCAAAGACTGGATGGAAAATATCGCTGTCGGCATTACCGAGGCGAAAGAACGCACCATGGGAGCATGGGCCTATGATGAGAATGGATGGCCAAGTGGTTTTGGCGATGGCAAAGTAAATGGCAGAGGCGAAGCATTTCAACAAAAGTATCTGCGCTACGAGGAGGTTGATACACTTCCAACACAGAATGGCGAACGAGACATTAGCTGTTTTCCCTCTGGGAATGGTTCCTTTTATCGCTTTTTCTATGAAGTCAACCCGTTTTATGTGGACACGCTTGATGCTACAGTCACTGAAACCTTCTTACGAGAGATCTATGAACCCTATGTGCAAGAATTCTCTGCAGATATTGGCGAGGCAATGCCTGGATTTTTCACCGATGAACCGCAAGTGTCGCGTAAAGGAATTCCTTGGTCTTTTGGTCTTCCAGAGGCCTATCAAACAATGTTTAATGAAGATTTGCTGCCATTATTACCGCAGTTATTCCAAGAAGAGGGTGAATATAAGCAGACCCGCTATCGTTTTTGGTACTTAGTACAAGAACTCTTTGTCACCAATTATACAGAACAGATCTATCGTTGGTGTACAAAGCATAATCTCCAATTAACAGGACATATGGTATTGGAAGAGACACTATTAAGTCAAGTTACTTCGAATGGAGCTGTTATGCCCCATTATGAGTTCTTCCATGTCCCAGGAATGGATTGGTTAGGGCGGCATATAAATCCGCCGACAACCCCCCTACAGGTATCCTCTGTTGCTCATCAAATGGGGCATAAGCAAGTTATAAGCGAAACCTTTGCACTCACAGGATGGAATGTTAGCTTTGAAGAGTTAAAGTGGATGTTTGAGTGGCAGTTAGTTCGCGGTGTAACCCTATTATGTCAGCATTTAGAGGGGTATTCACTTCGAGGAATTCGCAAACGTGATTATCCACCCTCACTGTTTTACCAGCAACCTTGGTGGAATAAGTATCGGGTATTTAATGATGCTGTTTCTCGCATAGGGATGCTGTTAACCGAAGGTACACCAGATTTTGAGGTGCTGATACTTCATCCCCAGTCATCAGCCTGGTTACACTTTAATACAAGTGATCATCAGACCATCAATTGGCTGCATAATCAATTCGTAGAAGTAACGACTTGTTTGGAACAGGCCCATATACCGTTCCACTATGGTGATGAACGTATTCTCAAACGCCACGGATCTGTTAAGGACGACTCATTCGTTGTGGGATGCCAAACCTATAAGGTTGTAGTCGTCCCTCCAGTGGAAACTCTAGCAGATAGTACCTGTCAACTCCTACATGAATTTGCCCAAGCAGGCGGAAAACTACTTTGGGTAGGACAACAACCTACACGCATTAATGGAACTACAGACCAAGCATTACGCACAATCACTAGTAGTGGTCAACACGTAACAAACACCACCGATTTACTCACTGCATTGCCATTGGCCATGAAGAACATTTCTATCACCAATACCAACGGCGAAGAAATCGCTGCCGTATCCGTAACGAGACGCCAGCTTCCATCAGACACAGATGAAACAGCTAGTCAGTTCTACTTTTTTGTTAATTCAGACATTGAGAACACCTATGCATCGACCATTTCAGTACCAGGTTCCTATGTCTGGAGCTTTATCAGTGAAGATGGTTCTGTGAGCCCGCTTCCCTCTACACAAGCAAAGGGAAGCGTCCGCTTTACGCACACATTTCCACCGCGGGGATCCTTAGCGATATTTGCCGCGACTACCAACATATTCCCAGATCTAGAACCAAATGTCTCAGCACCACCGACCAAATTATCACCGGATTTATTTGCAGGACCATGGAACCTCACAATGTCTGATCCGAATGCACTAACCTTAGACTATTGCGATTTTTGGTTTGATGGACACTTACAAGCAAGAAATGAACATATTTCGGTGATTCAAGCTCGAGCCATGGCACTAGAGCGCCCGGTAACTATCACAATGGATTTTTCCGTCTCAGTTGCTCATGAATATATTCCCGACGAGATGTACCTAGTAATAGAATGCCCCAGTGAATATCAGATACATGTAAATGGTGAAGCGATCAGTACCCAAGACGTAGGCTACTATCGTGATCATACATTTCGCAAACTAGATATGCGCGGCAAACTCCAACCAGGCACCAATACCATACGCCTTGAGACAGAGTTTCGCCAGTCAGAAGCTATCTATGAGCAATTACGACGAGCTCACGTTTTCGAATCAGAAAGAAACAAACTAACCTATGACAGAGAAATAGAAGCCATCTACCTAGTGGGCAACTTTGGAGTCATTACTCGGGGAGTGTTTAAACCGGTACCAAACAATGCTTGCTCGTATCAAGGCAGCTATTCGCTTGGACCAACTCCAGTTAGTGTCGATCCAAGCAATTTGACAACAGCAGGATTACCATTCTTTAGCGGAACGGTAGTGCTAGCGAAAACTTTCATACTTCAAGAAAATGAAATTGCTAACCGCAGTTTTGCTCTTACAGAGAAACTGGCGACAGTGGTGGGACTGCGCGTAAATGGCACCACTGTTACAGACTGGTATTGGCGTCCTTATGAGGCAAACCTTGAGGGTTTACTCGTACCTGGTCAAAATACGATCGAACTCGAGCTTACGGGTAATCTCCGAAATCTTCTAGGACCCCATCACCTGCAAGAAGGAGAAAGCTACGCAGTAAGACCTGGCAGCTTTTTTAAAGAGCCTAATATATGGGGAAACCAAGCTTGGACTGATGATTATTGCTTTGTTAACTTTGGAGTTGTTATTTAGTTGGACAAAAAAGTCACCCATCGAGGATACGATGGGTGACTTTTCAGGTTTTCTGTACTTACTTCGAAAAACTCTGTAGAACCTGCAGTGCTTCATTATAATTAGGATGATTCGTTAACTCAGGGACATACTCCACGTAAGCAACTTTATTATCGGCAGTCAAAACAAAAACAGCCCGAGCTAATAAACGTAACTCTGGCAATAACACACCATAGGCATTACCAAAGCTTACATCGAAGTGGTCTGAGAGAGTAGCAACACCATCCAACCCAGCAGCTCCACACCAACGACCTTGAGCAAACGGTAAATCAACACTCACTGTGATTACCACTGTATTATCAAGAGAGCTTGCTGCTTCATTAAACCGTCGTGTTTGTTGATCGCAAACACCTGTATCAAGCGAAGGAACTACACTCACCAATTTCACCTTAGCACCATAATCCTGTAAAGTAACAGCGCTTAATCCGTTGTCAAGAAGCTTAAAATCAGGAGCCTTGGCACCAACTTCCAGTGCTTCTCCTGCTAAGACTAGCTTTTTCCCTTCCATGGTAATAAATCGTTCACTCATATTCAAAACCCTCCCTACTTGTCTTCAATCCTTATTTGTTATTACTACTATTATTGTTCTCTTCTTACCAAAATATTCCTGCACAAAAAACAAAAAATTACAACTATCCGTAAGTAACGCCATGTTCACAGATCCTAACCTTTCGCTTATCTATCCGTAATTTTTCCGATTTTTTTTACAGTAATGGATAAAGTGCCATCGGAATTATTGGTAAACTCAATGTAGTCCTTGTTCTGAAAATACTCCACAGGAACAAGAATTTCAACTCCGGTATCCGTTTTAATTTTGTGGTTCTTAGCGGACTTTACCGCCGCTGCCTTATCAACTTTGACGACTTGCGGCAGCCCCGCTTCCTTTACCTCTTTTACGAATTCTTCCTGCATCATCGGGGATGCTCGAAAGATATCTTGAGAAATCTTAATCGCATCTAAGCCGTTTTCTTCGTCCAAATGCTCCACCACAAAACTCTTGGCTTTCGATACTGCCAGCATCGCACTTTGCCCGTGCTTTTCTGCAACTTTGCGCGCAACAGAGTTTACCAATTTTACAGATTCCTTTGGCGAAATACTAGAGATACACTCTAACACCAGATCAGCGAGTACTAATGTATCCTCTCCGTTAATACTGCGCTTTTTATCGCTAAACCGAATATCAAGCGAAGTGAGATCAATAAAGGCACAAGCACTTAACTTCTGCGGCGGATGGGGCAAAATCGCGTAGTGATGGATAATATTACTTTTAATTGTATCGTTCTCTTGCACTATCTGATGGGTAAACCCCACCCTATTCGTACATTCAAAGATTCCAATCAGCCGTTTTTCATCCACTGTAAAATCACAGACAATGATATCCGTAGATACAAGATTTTCCGCCTTGCTAATATACGCTTCCATTCGCTCACCAATACTGCGCGCAAAAGGAATGAAATCTAACTGATCCGCGCGATAATCTAGGATTTGCTCTTTAAGCTTACTAGCATCTAAAAAGGTACCAAACTGCAGGTTTGTCTCATTATAAGACTTCTCAATATGCTGCGACAAAAACGTTGCTACACTAAAACTGTCCACGTCTAGTGTTTCTTCTGATAAAACACTGACACCAGAGGTAAAATCAAAAATATGGAGAATGGATTTATGTAATGTGATTATCAATACTAGCACCCTCTCTATTCGCTCGCTTGCATGAAAAAAGCAGAGGCGGTATCCCTGCTTGTACTTATGAGCGTATGCCATACTAACGGCTTTTTTCAAGAGCCGCAATTTCTTGAGTGCGCACAAAATGCAATCCGCTAGGCGCACCTTAGACAGCTCTAAGTATTCGTCGTTTTCGAAGAAAATCCTCTATCGTTCCCGTGACAAACACCAAAAAAATCATCATTGATGCTCATAAGCACAAATACTAGCACCTGTTTAGAGGAAATTGAATGTTCATGGGGAACTTTAAATAGTATACGTTCCTTACACACCAAAGGAGATGATTTCAAGTGCAAGACCACGCAAACACGCTAACCGTTGAACAGTTTATCGCAACAAGTTCTCAGGCTCTATTTTTAGCAAACTATAACGGTCCACTGATCTGGAATAAGAAAATGGTGGAGATTACGGGTTTAACACAAGAGCAAGTAGTTGACGGAGATACACTAGAGAGCTTGGTGGGCAGCCAAGGAGCAGGTGCTATTTTTCATGGTCTGCAAACTGTTATCGCCGAAAAACGCAGTGTACAAATAGAACTCAGCTTAAGCTCAGATAAGTACTCATCCGCCCTGCTTGTTATGTTGCCGCTTACTCATCCCCAACATGGCACAATTACGATTGGCTGGTTAGCAGATATTAGCCAAATTACAGCAAGAGAACAAGCACTACTACAAGAAATTGCTACTTTGAAACAAAAGCTAGCTGCTACAAACACATAGCGCAAAAACGCCGACAGGATTACTTTTTGTCGGCGTTATTATTCGTCATGGTTTATGGCTGCCGACCCCATCAACAGGAACATATCCAGCATACTAGATACTGACTTTCCAAGGAACGAATCGCAAGGCAAAAAAGGAAGAAAAAACTAATGTAAACCAAAAAGTAATAGACCGTGCTCCTAGGGTTACAGCAACTGCATGAGACATGGGTAGTGCATAGTGCGTTAACACAGTAGCCATGGTTACTTCGAAAGATCCTAAGCCGCCAGGCAAAAGTGGAAGCAACCCAACTACATACGCTGTAAACGTAGCTGCAGCTACGTTCGTATAGCCAATGAAATGACCAAGAGACTGTGCAATAAGATACACCTTGCAAGGATAAAGCAACCAAACACCAGTGGAAACCAAAAGCATGACAATCATAGATCCACGAAGTAATTGCCTACAGTTTTGCATGGCTTGATAAAAGAATCCTTTCTTCGCTCTGAGGATAAATACCAAGATTGTCGCGCAGACTATCCCTGCAGACCAGTAATACAATGAGTTGATCGATGCTGCAAACAGGTTTGAGGTGCTGCAAATAAATACCACTGCACTCATCAAGAGAAAAGGCAAAAGGGTAACAATTTTATTGGCTAATAGTACCCCTGTAATTTCTTCATATGAAAGTCCGGTTTCTCTTCGAACAAGATAAAGTTTTGCAGCTTCGCCGCCAAATTTTACCGATGGTGTAACACTCTCAACAAAACATCCAGCTAAGTAAAGCGAAAACATCCTCAAAAAACCAAGATCAGCTCCAGCCTTGCGTAATAAGTAGTACCAGAGAAAACTAGACATGGCGAGAGTTAGAAGCTGCAAACACAGCAGTAAGACTATCATCGCCTTGGGTATACTTTGTAGCGACGAAATAATCTCACCAGTCCCGAACACTCTTGCAATGCCATATAGAAAACCAATTCCACATATCCATAAAGATAATTGCCTTAACCCCTGACCACCCCCTCCGCTCACGAACTTATACCACATACATCACTGTTTCATTAAACGTTTTCATCGGTTGTCCAATCGACTGCAAGGGTTGTGGGCTATACGGCAGCGGGTCGTAATGCTTCATAAATTTCGGACTAGGTTTGCGAAACAGTAACCGAGTCTTGGGACGAGCAGTGTTGATAAGCTGCTCAAGAATCTCCTTCTTAGGCTCTGCCTGTAAGGCCACAAGTATAACAGAATACTCTCGCGCAGAACAAGTGGTACCATTAGCATTCTCGACAGTAACACGATCGCCTAATTGTAACCTCCGAATACATCGACTTGCTTTGGTTACAACCTCTGCATCAAGATCAACCCCATGAACCTTGGCATTTGCTAACGTGGCTAAATGGATAGCCGAAAAAGGAACAGCTCCACACCCAATATTCAATATGGTATCCGCTTCTGTAATCGTAGCTAGATGAATTTCATTCTTAACTATTGGTATATAGGGAGTGCAATATACGCTAGTAAAAAAAGCTGAGTAACTACAAATTTGTTCAAATGATGATACTACAGGTTGAATAAACCGCACAGTTGTCCCTCCGATATTGAGAATCGTTTTCACATCCTATCTGTGCTTATGATAACAAACACCATGCCACCTGTCAATACGTTTCACCACAACAAAAGCTCCTCAACCCGAATAGCATGAGCCTAAATGGCCCTAACGCAGAAGTTATCCTTATCCAGACTAGCATTCGGGATACCCTTTAGATCATCGGTGTCAACTTCAAAAAGCACGGTTTTCATCTTTTTAGCGATCTCCGCAATCACAGGAACAGCAACAGCATTACCGAGCTGTTTGTATGCGTTAGTATCACTTACTGGGATCTTAAATCCTCCCTCAAAGCAATACTCAAACCCTTGGAGTCTTCCCCATTCTCTCGGTGTCAAAAATCTAATATACTTCTTGTTTAAGGGTGACCGCTTATTTGTTGGTACTTTAGCATTATCCAAGTCAAGTCGTTTATCCACGACTAAGTTGCGCTCTTTTCCCGATCCACCCGTCGCCAACACAGCGTTAGAATTGCCATTCGGTTCTAAAACAACGTATCCATAACCATTACCTTTCTTCTTATGTCTCGCCTTATGCTTCTCCAGAGTATTCAAGTATCCCTCGGATAGATAATACTTAGGAGATACAGGGTTTTCCTCAAGAATATCATTTACTGTACGAGCATATATTCGTTCTGACGTAGTTGGAAACTCAAAATCTACATGCTTGTTGCTAAAACCAACGATGTATACTCTCGGTCGGTTTTGCGGAACACCAAAATTCTTGGCATTCTTAACCTCCCAAAAAACTTTATAGTCCAACTGCTTTTCCAGCACATTCAGTATGGTTTTAAACGTTCTTCCTTTGTCATGTCTCACTAAACCCTCGACATTTTCCAAAAGAAACGCTCTTGGTCTCGTTCTTTCTATGATGTCAGCGATATAAAAGAAAATCGTGCCTCGCACCTCATCCTTAAAACCTTCCTTCTTGCCAGCAATTGAAAACGCTTGGCACGGGAACCCCGCTAGCAAAACATCATACTTTGGAATTCTTTCACAAATATTTGGATCCGTAACGTCACCTTTTGGATTTTCCCCGAAATTCGCCTCGTACGTAATACAGGCATTATCGTCAATTTCGGCAGAAAATACATTCACAAAATCTCCCGTAATCTCAAATCCTTTTCGAATTCCACCAATACCCGCACATAGATCAACTATCCTTAAAACGCTCACAGCACTTCCTCCTTACTTTCAACGCATGCTCTACAAGCCTATTTAAACCTAATTTGCAGGCACAATTTTAAGTAAACTTCTCCATTTTCCTCATACAATTTTCCATATTTATAGCGAGATTGCGTCGGTGAATCAAACCGAGTGTTTTTAACTAGGTATTCTTCAAATTCATTTCTATTATATATATGATAGCATAACACCTCTCCATCAGACCGTACAACTATGTATCCTCCTGTTGCATCATAAGCGCCTTTCCAAACGCCTGTAGGTACCATTCCGAGAGCTACCTCAACTAAAAACTTCTTAACTTTATACCTATAAAATGGATGACCATGCTCTGTACAGTAATTGCAAGGATTCTCATCAGTTATGAGCTTAACGAGTGGCTCTAATGCCGCAATTCCTGCAGTTGAATAATACTTCAACAACAAGTGACCGAAAATCTCAGGTAACTTGCTATCCACTATCTGCATGTTTAGCGCTAAAACATCTCTTTGGGTATCAATATAATCCAAGTGACCACCCATCGATTTAATTGCATCTATTCTGTTCTTAACCCTCTTCATAGTATTAATGCCCTGAATCTGTTCAAGACTTAATCTTACACCGCTAACCTGGTAAATGAAATTTGTAGAACCTGAAGGGTTCAAAAGAGTTGCTGGACTTCCAAGTTGAGATTTTATACTAAAGCCTAGAGTAGGCTTCAAACCAGTAATGCTATCATGAACCACTATGGTTATATCTCTCTTGTTTTTCGAATCAGACTTTACCTTCTCAATTTTAATTTCCTTCAAAAAAGACTCGGTTTCTGGTATAACAAAACTTCCTGCTTTGCCTGGTGATTGTTGGATCTTTTCAAGCAACATAAGCGATCTCTGCTTAAACTCATCTAAAGATAAACGAAGTATGGGCTGTCCTTCAAGACCACTCTTTATGACGACTTCGTCACCAGTTAAGTATTCCATTGATTGTCCGCACTCTTCTCTGAGAATCTTGATAATTGGATAATGGATATCCGAAATCTTATTAAGGTCTGAATCAGCAGCGTACAAGACGCCTTCTTCTAAAAGCTTCAAAAAAACGTACGGCTCACTCCACTCACCTTTGTTATAGCTCCACATACACTCTCCTCCTCGTATAACCTCAACACTCTTATCCCCATATGTAATAGTTTGACAAATCCTCGTATAACCCTCTATCAGAACGAATGTTCTTATTTGGTAGAAAGACTATCCCGTTGCGACAGTTAACAAATCCTTAACGGCACCTGGTACCGTAAAGGATTTGTTAAGGCCTGAAAAACCCTTCATAATAGGATTTCAAGAACGAGCATCAAGATTTCTTCGATCACCCAGAGGACAGTTTTATCCGTGATCCATGCATCTTAGCCCAATAATGAAAATCAGTTAAGGGATTGACCCCCTAACTGATTTACTATTACAATTAAACAAACTGCTATAAAACTCATGATCACCATTAGCAGAATGAGTGTGCTTTGATCTCCCATTAGCAACGCATCATAAATGGCGATGGGCATGGTTGTAGTCCTTCCTGGAATGTTTCCAGCTAACATTAATGTAGTCCCAAAGTCTCCTAAAGCCCTCGCAAAAGCTAACACTACCCCTGATAAAATCCCTTTCCAGGAGAGCGGCAAAATAATCGAGAAGAAAATGTCAAATTCACTATGGCCAAATATGCGAGAGCGCCATCAATGATTGCGGCATCCACATTACCAATTAACAGATAGTTAAGCGCTTCATTTACATTATTAGCAAAAATTAGCTTATCTTCAACAGATTTCCATACGTGACTATTGAGTAATGATTCCTTTGCTGCCTGTCCATATGGAGCATAATTCGGATTTGCAATCGCTATGTTTTTTATTAGCAGATCCGACAAATCCTCAATTTGCGCGAGAGATAACCCAGGTCGGCAAGCAAGAACAAGGCTACCAATCGCATAGGTACGATCTGACTCTGGAACAATCATCTCTAGCCTACTTAACTGCGCTATATACTGAGAATCTGCTGCAGCAACTCCTCGAACGAACTCCCCTCCATCCTCACTAATAGTTTCGTACCAGTAGCCCTCTAGATGACAGATGATGCTTTGGTTTATCCACATCCTTGCCCGCCGCCACTACATTGGCCCGTGTACAGGGTGAGCTCATTTTGGAGCTTTCACGGATACTTCTGTTTTCATAAACTGCTACAACAATTTGATCGATTAACCCCTCTGCCTCGATGACTCGAATACTCGCTTCTGATAAAATACCCCGCGGTGTGTCCCCTGATCCACTCACCACCAGAGCTTGGCAATCCTGTAGTAGGTGTGCAAGCTCCTTCCACCGCGTAATACCAGTTCCTTTTTCAGGGGTTACTCGCTCTTCAACGAATTCCAGACCATGATCTTCATATTTATAAATCAATAGTGCTCGGGCCTCTCCCAAATGCATATTGACAAATATCCCTTCCATACTAGCTACAGCAACATATCGACGATTGTTCTGTGAATGAAACGCCATTTGCGAACACCGCTGTAGCAAATGTAAGTTATCCTCATTCATTTGCTCGCCAAGAAGCCCAATAGCATCTGCTCGACAGCGTGTACAATGATCCATTTGTGGAAGATAATCACTAGCTTGCTGACGAACAAGGGTTGTCATCTCACCAGTTGGTACAGGCAAATTGCTAAAGAGCGTATCTGGTGTCGGAACAACTGGAATGCAATTCATAACATCCACTTTCATCGCAGCAATTTTCTCAGCCACCTGCACAATATGATGATCATTGATGCCTGGTAAGATAATAGTATTTACTTTGACGGTGATACCTCGTTCCTTCAACCCATAGATTGCCTGCATTTGACGCTCTAGTAAGTACTGTCCTGCGGCTTGGCCGCGGTAGATTACCTTGTTATGACGAACCCATGCATATATCTTACTAGCGATTACCGGATCAATTGCATTGATTGTGAGAGTAACATGACTAACATCTAATCGTTTGAAGTCATCTAAGTAATCATGTAGGTTAAGACCATTGGATGCGAGACAAAGCATTATATTTGGAAATTCTGCTCGTATTAATTGCAATGTTGTTAACGTCTCGTCTGGGTTTGCCATCGGATCACCTGGACCTGCAATGCCTACAACTGATAAATTAGGTTTTTGTTGGTAAACAGTTCGAAAATAGGCTAGGGCTTGGTTGGGTGTTAAAACAGTACTTGTTACTCCTGGTCGATTTTCATTGAAACAGCTATACTTGCGATTAAAAAAATTGCACTGCACATTACACTTGGGGGCTACAGGCAAGTGAATTCGCCCAAATCTATGATGAGACTCGTTGTTAAAACAAGGATGCTGCGACAGATTCTTCATGTCATCACCTCTCTATAAATAGCTATATCCATCCTGCGATTGATCCTGTTTTCTGGCAATAACCGCATTCGTAATGGCATCAAATAGTTGTTGCGCTCCGCGATATCCAACATGTAGCAACCGTTGACCACCAAACCTGTCATGAATTGGAAATCCTACCCGGATCAAGGGGATGCCTAAGTTGCGAGACAGTGCATAGCCTTTGCTGTTACCAATCAGAAAATCAGGTTTTAGTTCCTCAGCTAATCTCGCTAGATCCATGAAATCAACGCCTTCATGAACGACAATCTTTCCTGTTAACTCAGGAATGACTTTAGATATTGATTCCTCTAGTTTCCCGCTGGTACCACCAGAAGCACATACTATGGGAATTACCCCAATTTCAGCTAGAAAAGCAGCTAGCCCAATTACCAAATCTTCTTCTCCATAAGCGATTACTCGCTTACCAAAAACATACTTATGACCATCGACATAGGCATCAATTAAGCGACCCCGTTCCTGAGCGTATTTAGTCGGAATTGTAGGACTACCTGACAATTTCTTTAGGGTTGTCATTAATTGATCGGTTTCATTGATCCCAATGGGTAACCCCAATCGAATACGAGGAACTTGGAATGCATCATCAAGGTATTGACTCGCAGTTACTGGTGGCACCGTGTATCCTAGTTCAAGACTCGCTTTAGATCTACCCATATCTGAGATTTGAGACACAGAAATACCTCCAGCGGGTATTTTATGATACTGATCCCAAATTTGACCATCTAATGAATCTGAATAATCAGGTAAAATTGCATGAGCTAACTGAAAATCAGCTATAATCTCTTTGAGATGACGAATATCTGCACATGATAAGAAACCAGGAAACACAGTAACTAGATCCGTTTTCAACCCACTGACAGCTATTTTTCTTACGACTTCATACACTGCACGATGGAAACCATCCATATGCGTTCCACAATAGCTTGGTGTAGATACCTGTACAATTAGTGGTACATCACCTTTGTCTTTATGCTCTAAATATGCCTGGATGCGCATGCCTACGTCATCACCAATTGTTTCGCTAAGACAAGTTGTAGCTACCCCGATGAGACTTGGCTTGTATTGCTCGGTAATGTTTGCTAATGCCAACATCAGATTACTACCACCACCAAAGATAGTACTTACTTCACTAAAATTTGATGAGGCAATATCCATCGGCTCTCTAAAGTGACTAATTGTATATCTTCGAATATATGTTGAACATCCTTGCGAGCCATGAAGTAGAGGAATTGCTCCTTGGATACCTTTAAAGAACAAGGCTGCACCAATGCGGCTTTCTCGGGTTGACCCGCATACTTAAGAAACAACATCCATCGCTCTTTTGGTTGCAAAGATTCCAAAGGCTTATCGTTTAACTCCTGCAATTTCGTTAACTCTAGATAGTGAAGTTCCAG
>SKJB01000135.1 GCA_007116145.1 Limnochordia bacterium
GTTTTTTGCTTATCGCATGGCCGAAGGTATTGGAATTAAAGTTCCGGAAATTCCAAAAGAAGAGCAATATTATTTACAGGGATTAGAAGCAGAAGACACTGTTGATGGTAAGCGTTGGTTACGTTTAGCTAGTTTATATCCTGAGAGTATTGATTATGTAGACTTCTATTGTAATGATAAACTCGTTGATAGCTGTTATGATGAACCTTTTAGTCTCGAGTTTAACAGTAACTGGATGCAAAAATCCGTTTTCGTTGCACCTAACGATGTATGGAAGGTTGTTATCTATTTGCGCGATGGCAGTGTAATTGAACGTTTCTAGGAACCTGCTGGAAAGTGTGCTTCAAGACGCACAATAGAGATAATTGTCGTGATGGGGGTCCGACCCAGACCGTATGGTCGTAGGGTCGGACCCTCGTTTTGTTAGTGATAGAATCTCCTTCTCACTTCACAAAGCGATAACTACCTGAACCGATTTTCAGTTCAAGGCCCTGTTCCGTACTTTGAATAGCTAGCATCCCATTCGTTTCAGCCAGTGGCTTTCCACCTTCACGTAGCTGCTCTTGCTGCACATCAGGCAGCAGAACCGTGGCAGTAGTATTGGCTGGAATGGTAATACATAGTGTAAGTTGGTCATCGGTTAACTCCCACCCTGAACATATTTCGCCGTACATCGATTTGTGAGTTGCTTTGGCATAGCGAAAGTGCTGATTGATCTCGGGTCGGATGATAATATGCTTAAAACCTGGATTCTGCCAGTCTAGATCAATTCCGCACATCCGCCGATACATCCAATCTCCGATAGCACCATATGCATAATGGTTAAAGGAATTCATAGCCTTCGGCCAAAAGGAGCCATCTTCTTTCATTCCATCCCAATGCTCCCAAATCGTTGTGGCTCCTTTTGTAATGGGGTAGAGCCAAGATGGATAATCGGTTTGTTGTAAGAGGGTATAGGCCACATCAGAATATCCATGATCACTTAGCACAAAACATAGATAGGGAGTGCCGACAAAGCCTGTGGTTAGGTGATATTTCTGATCTTTAATATATCCGACGAGTGTTTCAATGGCGCGTTTTTGATCTTTTGGAAGGAGTAGATCAAACATGAGCGCAAGCACGTGAGCAGTTTGGGTCGGAACGGTTAGACGCCCATTAGGAGTTACAAATTCCTGTTGAAATTCCTGCACAATCTTTGCATATAACTCTTGGTAGTAACTGGCATCCTCTGTTTTCCCCAACAGGAGAGCAGTTCTTTGGAGAAGTTGAGTGGAATAGGCGTAAAAGGCGGTTGCAATGAAATCCTTGTCCGTTGCTCCTGTATAATCATTTTCCTTCGCATCGAGGGCTAGCCAATCACCAAAATGAAAACCAGTATTCCACAGGTACGCATTCGAGCCTTGGGCGCGTATGTACTCAACCCAAGCTTTCATGCTCGGATATTGTTCGGCTAAGACCTGCGTGTCTCCGTAGTAGAGATAGAGTGTCCACGGACAAATAGTGGCTGCGTCACCCCAAGCTGAGGATCCGTGGGAGTTTCTTCCTAAGACATCTGGAATTACATGCGGTACTACGCCGTCGCTCTTTTGGTCTACCGCTAAGTCGCGCAGCCACTTGGTAAAGAAAGTGCTGCTATGCATATTAAAGCAAGCTGTACTAATAAAGGCTTGCGCATCACCAGTCCAACCTAAGCGTTCATCTCGTTGGGGACAGTCAGTCGGTACATCAAGAAAATTACCACGTTGGCCCCACAAGATATTTTTTTGTAGTTGATTCACTAGGTCGTTAGAACAGGTAAAGGATCCAACAGGAGTTATGTCGGAATGAATCACAATTCCAGTAAAATCATTAAGACAGATCGGTTTTGGAAAACCTTCGATTTTTACATAACGGAAGCCTTGAAAGCTGAAGCGCGGTTCGTAGGTTTCCTTGCCATTGCCCTTTAGTGTATAGGTGATTTTTTGGTCAGCTGTTCTCAGATTATCAGTATAAAAGTTGCCGTCTTGATCGAGTACTTCCGCATGATAGAGCGTTATCTTCGTGCCTCTCTCTCCCTGGAAGTTACAGCGCACCCACCCGACCATGTTTTGTCCCATATCCAAAACCCATTCACCAGCGGGGGTTTGTAGTAGGGTCAATGGTTTGATCTCAGCTGTTTGCCGGACTGGGACGCTCTCCTGAGCCCGAAGTATTGCTGTCGGGTTCGGGAGTCGTTCTACTGGAGACCATGTTATGTCATTATACTTAGGCAAGTCCCAACTCCCTAGTTCCTGTGTCGCATCGTAGGTTTCACCGTTATAGATATCTGATTGCAGAATAGGCCCTGTCGTTGCCCTCCAGTCTTGATCAGAACCGATTGTGTGCTGGGATCCGTCTGTGCATACAATGTGCATTTGGCATAAAAGGGCTAGTTTATCTCCATACAGATTGCGTTTGTCTGCCCAACCAAGATAACCGCGATACCAGCCATCACCAAGAATTGCGCCTATGCAATTCTTGCCGGGCTCTAACAAGGCTGTTACGTCATAGGTTTGGTATTGGATCTGTTTATTGTAACTCGTCCAACCTGGCGTAAATAAATAATCTCCTACCCGCTTACCATTTAAACTTAATTCGTATAAACCCAGACTGGTCACATAGATACGAGCGTGGCTAACGGGTGAGGGTAGGGAAAACTCTTTGCGCAAATACGGGCACGGTTGCGACGTATGAGCATCCTCGCTCCAGCCTGGTGTAATCCAGGATGCCATCCAGTTACTGCTTTGCATCAGCCCAGTTTCCCAGTAGCAAGTTTCACTCCAAGCGGATTGATTAGTATAGGTATCCCAAATTGTAATGCGGTAGTAATAGCGGGTTTGGGGTAGTAAGGGGCTACCCTGATACGATACATGAATTGATTGATCAGAACTCACTTTTTCCGAATTCCAAACGAGTGTAGCAAAATCCTTGGTAACAGCTACTTGGATCTGGTAGGCGCATTGGAGAACAGACCTCTGGATAGGGTTTTCAAGTACCCAGCTAAATCGCGGTGCTTTAGAATCAATACCAATGGGATTATATTGGTATTCACACTGCACATCTTTAATGAAAAGGTTTGACAAGGCGGAAAGCTCCCTTCAAAAGTTATAATTTGACAAATATTGCGCATAGGCAAGTGGTGTGCATAATGCGGCCTGGTATAACTGGTAATCCACTTCAAGCAAAAGACTCTTGTCAGGCTTGCCATTGACTTCGACTATCCAGGGATTACCCTTGCTATCTACACCAAAATCAACGCTTAACTCACCAAAATGTCCGAGTTTGGCATCCATGACTTGGGCTGTCGTAATTGCTAATTTTTCTAGTTTTGCAAGCAATTTGTTTGTTGGCACTTTTATCTGATCTAAGGCTTGTTTAGCTCTTATTACTTGGTGACAGATGTTGGTAACGAACGTATACGACAGAGCGAGACGGCTCATATCAGCTGTTACTACCCACTTGCCAGCCGCACCTTTTTGGACAATCAATCGGATGTCAAAAATTCTCTCATCTAACTGCATAAACGGGATATATTGTTGGATGATAAACTGCGCATGCCATTTTTCTCTGCTGTAGTTAAGTAATTGTCTATCGCTTGTAAAACTTGCAACTGGGTAATTGTTGTCATGATAAATATAAAGTGCTTTTGCTCTCTGATCGATCCGATGGATCTTTACCCCTAATCTTCCCAAACGCGGTTTAATGATAATCTGTTGATGTTTGGTGAGAAACGGTAACAGTTTCTTATGGTTGTAAACGATTGTTTCTGGTAGATATGACTGGATATTACTTGCAACTAGAGCTTGATGGACATTCCATTTGTTTAATCTGTTGCGGTGGTTAAAGAACTTGGGTTTACCGACTAAAGCCTCTAGTCGAGTTATCATGTTTTTGTTAGCATCATATAAACGGTTATAGACAACATCCGGAAAACCTACTTTTTGCCTAAGCCAACTTCGGCCATTCCAGTATAATCCGCTGATTTCCTCGTCGTTCCAATGAATATCTCTAGGAGTAAAAAGCAAGAGATCAGCATTTTTTACACAACGACTTTCACTGGCTGCGAATGGAGAGAGAGCTGGTACGAGCATTCCAATCTGGGGCTTGTGGTGTCCCTTATTCATTCTATCACCTCAGTACTACCATATGATGGTTGCAGGTATGAGGTTAATAAATAGGGTGCTAATCGATTAGAGCTCTACGCTTCGTTTAACGCTACATGAGCCTCTTTCAGATACTCAATAATGGTCAGGTTTTGTGGACAGAGAGCTTCACAATTTCCGCATTCAACACACAGAGAGGCATCTCCGCTTTTGCTGATCATCCGCTCGTAATGCTTGCGGGCTGCAGGTAGTGAATCCCACATAGAGGCATCGTTATAAATCGAGAATACCTGGGGAATACGCACTCCGTGTGGACAAGGTAAGCAATATTTACAATCGGTACAGTTTATTTTTAGTCGACGTTTAAAATAATCCTTAACCGCTTCAATGCAGGAGGTTTCTTCAGGGGTTAATGAATTCGGTAAGCCGCTCTCCGCAATGGTGATATTCTCCTTAACTTGCTCTATGGTGCTCATCCCACTTAGTACTACAGCTACTGCAGGATGATTATATACCCAGCGGAAAGCCCACTCGGCTGGAGTTTTTATGGTGCTTACCGTATTGAAGATCTCGTGAACGCCAGTTGGTAAGTTATTGGTTAAGCGCCCGCCACGTAAGGGCTCCATCACGATAATAGCCATATCTTTGGCTGCTGCGTAGTTCATTCCGTCTATTCCTGCTTGGTAGTCTTCGTCTAGGTAATTCAGTTGAATTTGGACAACTTCCCACGGATATGCATCGACAATGTCTTTGAAGACCTCCAATTTGTCATGGAATGAGAATCCGACGTGCTGAATACGGCCATCATCCACCGCTCGCCGAAGAAAATCAAAAACGTTTAAGTCTTGCATTTTCTTCCAAGTGCCTGCATTTAGAGCGTGAACTAGATAAAGATCTAATGATTTTGTCTGAAGTTTGGTTAATTGCTCGTTGAGGATCCGGTCGAAATCTGCGTGGGTTTCAATGGCCCACGTTGGTAGTTTACTGACTAATGTTACCTGTTCGCGGTATCCATCTAATAGAGCCTTGCCGACCACAACTTCACTTTTCCCACCATGATAAGGGTAGGCAGTATCTATGTAGTTAATTCCGTTATCAATACCGAAGCGCAGCATGTTGATGGCTTCAGGTTCGTTAATATTTCCGACATCACTTTGCGGATCTGGGTTCTTAAGAGTTGGAAAACGCATACAACCAAAACCGAGAATAGAAGCTTCGATCTTGGTTTGTCCTAGCTGTCGATATTGCATAGTTAGTCCTCCCTCATTCTTTCTATGGTACAGTTTACCACAATTTAACGAAGATAACAAGTTTGTTGACAATCGAACGGTCGTTTCGATATAATAGAAGAAACAAAGGAAAGTAGGCAGGAAAATGCAAGTACGAAAAGCACTAGATGCATTAAAAAACGATCCTCGCTACAAGGGAAATATCACCCATTGGCACCATGTACCTGCAAAGGATGGGCAGTATCAGCCCTTTCCTCCGACACTAGCACCAGGAATCTGCCAATTGCTACAGAGTAAGGGTATCGAGCAGTTATATACCCATCAAGCCCAGTCATTTACAGCGGTACAAGCGGGCAAGGATATTGTGGTGGTAACACCGACTGCATCGGGTAAGACGCTTTGTTATAATTTGCCGGTTTTACATACACTCTTAGATAATCCAGAGGCACGCGCTCTTTATTTATTTCCTACCAAGGCGTTAGCCCAAGACCAAGTAGCTGAGCTGGTAAAGTGGGGAGATCAATTAGGTGGGCATGTTAAGACCTACACCTATGATGGGGATACACCGGGAGAGGCCAGACGGGCCATTCGCTCAGCGGGTAGTATTGTGATCACAAACCCTGATATGCTGCATTCGGGGATTCTACCGCATCATACTAAATGGATGCGTCTCTTTGAAAACCTCCGCTATGTCGTTATTGATGAACTCCATAGTTATCGTGGTGTATTCGGTAGTCATGTGGCTAATGTGATGCGGCGGTTAGAGCGGATGTGTCAGTTTTATGGATCGCGTCCGCAGTTCATTTGTGCATCAGCCACTATCGCGAACCCCAAAGAGCATGGGCAGCGTATTATTGGTCGCAATGTGGAAGTAATCGGTGAGAATGGCGCTCCAAATGGTCCAAAGGAGATCATTTTATATAACCCGCCTGTTGTCAATAAATCCTTAGGAATTCGTAGCAGTGCATTATTAGAGGTAGAAAAGATAGCGGGAGAATTTTTAACGCGTAGTGTCCAAACCATTGTTTTTGCCAAGAGTCGCACAGATATCGAAATTCTCGTCACTTATTTGCGCCGTGCATTTCACCGCTTAGGCGATGCTGTCGAGAAAATTCGTGGCTATCGCGGGGGGTACTTACCTCGCCAGCGTCGACAAATTGAGCAGGATCTGCGAGCCGGTAAGGTTTTAGGTGTGGTCA
>SKJB01000080.1 GCA_007116145.1 Limnochordia bacterium
TAAGGCAGAGGGGATCCACCTGTTCCCATACCGAACACAGAAGTTAAGCCCTCTAGCGGCAATGGTACTGCCACATCTCGTGGTGGGAGAGTAGCTCACTGCCTGGAATTAAGTTTAGAGACCTAGTCGTTCACTTTGTGGATGGTCTAGGTCTTTTTTCTGTTCTTTTCATTTGTGTTAAGATATGGTAAAATGAAAGAGTGTAGATAATTATTGTTAGATTAGGTTAATATTTGCCGTTTGGAGTATTAGAAAGAAGGGATAACAGATGATTGATTATCATATTCACTTAGAAAATGGTCCTTTAACTTTGGATTGGCTCAGTAAATTTTGGGAACAAGCTCAAAAAAGAGGTATATCGGAGATAGCCATAACGGAACACTGTCATAAATTTGAACAATTCTATCCTGCCTTTGAGTATTTAGCAGAAGGTGAAAATGGTTACGATTATATGAGAGACTGGCTATCTAGTGATTTCCAGGCATCACTAGATGATTATCTGGAACTTTTAGAGCTCGGAAAGCAAAAAGGTATTCCTGTGAAAAAGGGAATTGAAGTAGACTACCTAGAACAATCTGAGGAGGTTTTACACAACATACTTGACTCTTATGCATTTGACTATATTTTAGGATCCGTTCATGTGATTGATAAATGGGGTTTTGACTATTTTCCTGAGGCATGGGAAGGCAAGGATGTAGATGAGGCTTATCAAAAGTATTATGAAACTATGTATAAAG
This sequence comes from Limnochordia bacterium, assembly GCA_007116145.1. GTDB lineage: Bacteria > Bacillota > Limnochordia > Darwinibacteriales > DTU012 > CSBR16-88. The sequence continues at coordinate 738 of SKJB01000080.1, forward strand.
CGGCGAATTCGGGGCTTTTCGATGTAATGGCCCACCTTGATGTAATTAAAGTTTTTGGTCATAAGCCGACTACTAATATGGATTCTTACATCGATAAAGTATTAAAAGCAATGGCTGTCAATAAACTGACATTAGAAGTTAGTACAGCAGGTTTGCGTAAGCCTGTTGGCGAGATGTACCCGACAAAGAGTATTTTACAACGAGCAGCAGCATTACAGATTCCTATCACAATTGCCTCAGATGCTCATTATCCTGAGGATGTGGGAGCTGACTGGGAAAAGGCCACAATGTTAGCGAGACGTTGCGGATACAGAGAATATTGTGTGTTTATGAGACGTGAGTCTTATGCGGAAAAAATACCCAAATAAAGAAGAAGCCTTAAGGCTTCTTCTTTATTTTCGTCTCAGACGATTCAATGCCTGAGCCCATCCTCCGGCATTGATTACATAGAAAACGCCACCTCCTGCGATTAAGAACGCAAAGAGCCAAATTAGTGTAGTACTAGCTGCACGCCCACCACCTGGTGGGCTACCCATTCCATCAGCAGTTTCTCGTTGATCCCTTGGTCCATAGAAGTAGAAGTCGACAACCTCTGCAAATAGACTAATTCCTCGTGCCGCTGCTTCTGCACTATTTGTATGAGCCCCTACCTCGAGGAGCAAGTTTAATGGCGTGAGATCCTGGTTATAGTTTCCGCGGCCGAAAAAAATGCCCTTTACGAGACCAGGGTATACCTGATCAGCTATCTCTTTTAAGCTTTGTGCATATTGCCGATTTACTCCTAAGTTCTGATTTTGGCGCCCTACGACGAACTGAACTTGAGTGACCGCTTCGTTCTCAATTTGTGTTGCATAGGCATGTTTTGGAGCTGCATCACGATGAACATCGAAAATAGCATCAGGCTCCTGCGCTAATAGGCTTAAAACAGTGTTACGAGACCGCCTGTAAGCTCCGCGGTCGTGGGGGAGGTGCAAGTCCTCTGCGTAGTCGGTATCGATTCCTAGGCGTTTTAAGGAGCTAGAAAAGGCTTCGCCAACTGCGTGAATGCCTCCTACTCCATTGATGCTGTGAGTTCCATCAGTTGGGATATAGGATTCTGCATTATGCGTGTGATAAATCGCAATCCTGCCTGTGGAGTTTTCTTCCTGAGCCCAGGCAACAGCGAGTCCTAGCTCCTGGCGGATTTGCTGAATGGACATTCTCATCGTTGGGAGCTTCACTTCTTCGACAAATCTGGTATGTGCGATGTTTTGATCATCGACATTAATTACTTCATAGAGTAAATTGCTAGCAGTAAGATACTGATCTCCTGTGTAGATGCGGCGCCCGGTCTCCGTAATAATCTCTCCATCAGGTGTCACCATTGTATAGAATTCGTTTACATCCAGCCATTCATCCCAAGTTTCTTCAACATCCAAATCGGTCACAAATTCTATCTGATCAGTCAGCTCACGAATTGAGACCACGAATCCTATCCTATCGACGATAATCAGTAGAAGAAGAACTAGTACACTCGTTACAGTGAATTTAGGAATTACCCTCACCATCCTCGTTGTTCTTTATTTTTGCTGGCCCTCTCTGAATTCTCTCGTTAATTTCACCAATAATCTCGGCAATGCCGACGGCTAACACTCCATTAATGAGAAGTGCATCAAAAATACCACCTCCACCTAAAACAATCTGTTGAGGTAGTCCATCAAGGGAAATGTTCACTGTAGCTAGTAAATCAACGAGCATGACGCTTAACACAGCACCGATAAATGCACTCCGCCGAGAACGAGTGGTGATATAGGAAATAAGACCAGCTAGGATTCCCGGAATGAACAGCGGATCGATATCGAAGATAAATCCGCCGGGCTCTAAGGAGAAGAGTCGGTCTGTTAGCCATAGAATTAGAGCTGCAACTACACTAATGACTAGAGCATGTAGCCTTTCCTTTTTTGAAGTGGTTATAAGTAGATAGAGTGCGACGCCAAGGGGCACGAATGCACCAAGATTAATCGCAATGTGCCGCGTAATCTGTACAGCAGGCAGAAAGTGTGAAGCAATCAGCATGGCGAGCAAAACAATTGCTGTTTTATCATCGAGACGCATCCGATCGAGTACTCGTTCAGCAAAACCTAAAAAGACTAGTAGCGTTACAACTGACAACAGCGTGATACTAAACGGTAAGGGGATCATGGTACAACTCCTTTATTCGTTATACCATTAGTATAAAAAAAAACTCCCCTTCTATTCAGGGAAGTTTACAGGTCGAAATAAACCCGAGTGGATGGCAGCTTTGAGAATGATGAGTAATATTGGCCCGATAAATATTCCAATAACGCCAAAGAACACGATACCACCGTAGAGAGCGACTAACATAGCCAATGGATGAATGCCAACCGAGTCACCCATTATTTTTGGTTCTGTAAGTTGATGAACGGAAAATATAACCACATAAAGTACGGCAAGAAACACTGCCCGATCTGTATCGCCAATCAAAAACGTCATGGCTACCCAAGGGGTGAAAATAATTCCTGGACCAACAACTGGAATGTTGTCAAGTACTCCGATAACAATAGCCAGTATCAACCAGTAGCGCGTATTAATAAGCATAAGTCCAACGGCTGCAATCATAGTTGCTATAACTAGGAGCAACAGTCGTGCTTTTAGAAAGCCCATTAGATCGATGGCAACGTGATGCTTTGTCGTATCAATTCGTTGCTTCCATCTATCCGGTACAAGTCGCATGAAGAAATCGATCAACAGGTTTTTATCTTTGGAAATAAAGTACGTGGCAACAATCACCACTAGCGTTATTGCCATAAAGATGGGAAAACCCGTCAAAGTAGCCAACAATCGATCGACAAGGCCTTTCGTTAAAGCTTCTATTGTCCCAAAGAATTGGACTACACTTTCCTGAATGCTGTTACTGACTTGCGTAGGTAAGCTCTCGTTAAAGCGCTCGTATTGACTAAATAATTCATTGGTTACCTCTGTGATTGCCACTCTGTACTGTGGTAGCATACTAGCAAGACTAATAAGTTCAGAAATTGCTTTTGTTGCTAGAACAATTAAGAGATAGCTGAGGACAGAGACAGAAACCAATAATGTACCCATAACTGCCGCAGGTCTTGGTAGTCTAATCCGTTTTTCTAATACACTGATAATGGGTTCTAGAAGGGCTGCAAAAATAAGACCTGTGATGAACGGAAACATAACCGTTGCTAATTGTCGCGAAAATGTAATGATTAAGAGTAATAGTACTAGAGCAATAAACCATTTAACCGTAACAAAATCTCGCCATGTCAATGTTGCATTCTCCTTTCATAGTATGTCTATTATAAAGTATAATACTATTTCAAATCGGATGCAAGCAATAATCACACTTAATGATCTCAGTGCCATCTTTGGATGAAAATTAGGACTTTGTGGCATAATAGGATTGTATGTCATGGTTATAGTAAGGAGACACAACTGCAAAATGCCAAACTTAAACTTGTTAGCCATCACCACAGCCATAGCAATCGGCACACTAACTAGATACTTGCTGCTACAAGATGACTATCGTAATTATCCTAGCTTCCCCAATGGACACCTGATTCATCTTACCGTAGGTTTTGTTGCAGCAGCTTTAGGCAGTGTGGCCATTCCTGCTCTACTTAATGAAGATTATGTGGCTGTTACGTTTCTGACGTTGGCAATTCATCAATTTCGCGAAGTAAGAAAAATGGAGAATAGTAGCTTAATGAATTTAGAAGATACGGAGTTAATTCCACGAGGGGCTCCATATGTGGATGGTCTAGCTAAGAGTTTTGAGGCACGCAATTATGTCGTTCTACTTACTTCTCTAGTTACATCATCAGTCATCTTATTTGTACCTACATTTTTTTCTGTTCGAGTAGGATTAGGCGCAATTGCAGGGTTACTGTTTCAGTACTTTGTCGCACATATCACAAAGGACAAGTGCGTAGGTGATGTGGCCGATGTATTCACAGCTGCTATTCATTTCCAAGATAGTAACCTCTATGTAGATAACATTTATCTAACAAATGTTGGTTTACCACTGCATCAAGAACATATCTTAAATGATGGAATTGGTATTATAATCGAACCTCACAATCTTGCTGCAGCAGTTACTTTAATGAACTATGGCAGTAGACAAGCCATTATTCATGAAGTGGCCCGCATTCTTGGTGTCAGGCAATACTATGAGTCTCGAAGAGATTCCTTCTCTCACAGAATCGGAATGTATATTCTAGTTGTGGAAAATGATCCAAAAGCACTTGTCCAAGTAATCGAGCAAGTGCCGCTGTTAGAGAGTCTTCGACGCAAAAAAATTCTTGACTTTAAAGAGGAGCAGTGAGATGTCTCGCGATATAATGGCTATAGTTAGTCTTGATGCAAACACAATCCGTGGTGGAGTGCCAGTATTTATTGCAGATTCATCGCAGCAACAAATTGAAATTGCAGAGGAGTTAGGACGACTCATGCGTGGGGATGTGTTTCGATTAAAGAACGGGATGTTGATCCTGTTACCACGTGCAGAACGCTAATCTGTCAAGCAGGATATTGAAGGTTAAGTATGGAAACTAAATTTGAGGAGTTTGTAGTAGAAAGGGGTGAAGGTAATTTCATGACTTGTATTCCATTGACTCGAATTCAGCGGATTTGCATACTATTTATTTTACTCATAGCAAGTGCAAATCTAATAATCTTAATGCACCAGAATACCCAGAATACGACTTTTTTTTACAGCAATAATTATGTACAGGAAGATTTATTGCACAAAGATGATGAACATAGAGCACCCAAAGTCATTGATGTTGCAGAGGAACCACTAGTTATCCAATTTTTGAGTGGTTTAGAGGGATATCAAAAACCAGAGGTTGTTGGTGATTCGTATGGGACGCATCAAGTTAGCAGCGGAGAAAACTTGTATTGGATTGCAGAATCGTATGATACGACCACAGAGAAACTTAAGCAGTTAAATTCACTTTCATCCGATATTATCAGCTCAGGACAGAGTTTGTTGGTTCCTTTACATACATTGCGAACGTACCCCCGTGGTGTATCAATTACAGATAAAGAGTTGCAGTGGCTAGCCCAGATGATTCACGCAGAGGCTAGAGGAGAGCCTTATCTTGGCCAAGTAGCTGTTGGATCTGTCATCCTTAATCGATTAGAGAGTTCACAATTCCCTAATACAATGTATGGTGTTTTGTTTCAGAGAAATGCATTTCAACCCATCCGTAATGGACAATTCTTTCGCCCAGCAAATGATCAGGCATACAGCGCTGCAATAGAAGCCTTGCATGGTAATGACCCCACAATGGGATCTCTGTTTTTTTTCAATCCTAGTATTTCTAATGATCGATTTATGCATGCACGGCCAGCTGTTGTAACCATTGGTGAGCATCGATTCATGTATTAGTGTGTTGTAGTGTAAAGGAGTAAAAAAGGATGGGAACGTCAGTATATATTTTTTACATATTAGTTCTTGCCTTATTCTTATCGGTTTTCTTTGTTTCTTTTCGCATTTTATCTAGAATTCGGTTATTATCAGCCGTTTGTGACCGTTGGCGATTTGTACGATGGGGTGTTTCTGTAATTGTAGCGGTTTTCGTTTTATTAGGAGCGCTTAA
>SKJB01000053.1 GCA_007116145.1 Limnochordia bacterium
CAAGATGGCAAAGCTTAATTGTTGTACTACCACTAAGCATTCCTCTATAAAAATCTCTGGATATGTTAATACAATGCAAAAAAACAGATGTAGTAATATCAGGTACAAGTAACTCTTCATAAAAATTAGCAGCTTTAATTTGATCTACCATAAGACGAAACCTCGAAGAAAAATGTAAGATCTTAGTACAGGGAAGGAAGTCAATAATATCGCGAGTGATCTCATAAAGCATTGTTCCATCAAGCATAGGTATAGGTACGTATCTGTGAATATCAAGGTTAATATCGCCTCTATACATATTAGCAAGTTCATGATCAGGTAACTTTCTTTTAACTAGTTCATACCCTAGACTTTTTAAGACAAATATGATCCCTACATCATTAGTAACCAAGTCAATATCTCCACTTTTGCGAATATACTCATCTTTGCTAGTTTCTAAATATAAATGACACCCTTTTATAAAGGTAACAGAAATGTTGTTTTTTTTACATGCATCTGCAATTTCCGACATTGCTTGGATTTGTTTATGTACGCGAGCTTTACTCATCATCTGATAAATAGCAAGTTTTTTTAGTAGGTCATGCTGTAGCCAGCAGTGAGACTCACTTGAATACCTATCTAAAAACAAGCCTGAAATTCTGTGCCTTACAAGAATGTCAACAAGGATACCCTGATTTGGTTCGCTAACCTCAACCATTTGCCCCCTAAAGAGACCCAAAACATGCTCTTGTATTTCTTTAGCTACTCCTGTCATTTTATACCTCCATTGCTTTATGGGTTCACCGTTATTCCTTGAAACTAAACTTCTCTTTTATAAAGGTTGCCATTTATTGCCAACACATTTTACATTTTGTATCAAATAGGCAATCTCCTTTCTTGATAACTGAGCTCTGCGTCAAGACCCTCTCTGGTTTGTGACCTTGTTATAACACCAAAAAAGCCCTAATAGCTCAGAACCAAATGGTTTATATTGGTTTATTGATATGAGTAAGCAATTCTAAGTTTTCCTGCAAGAGCACCACAACCTCTACCAGTGTATAGTTTAAGCCAAAAATAAGACCAAGCTAGCTCAAGTTATAGTATATAATGATAATCATCATTCGTACAAATTTATATGCAAACTCTGACACCTAGCCTCATAATTCAACAAACCTTATACTAATATAGATGCATTCTACAGCATAAAAATCATGCATTTAAAAAAATTTTTAAAAAAAATATGTATACTAGAACACTCCCACCTGATTGCAGCAGCTTTCTCGTCTCAACAACGCTGTATTGGCTTAAAATAAAACTCCCGTAACCTCAATCCCAGTCTTAAATACAAACACCAATCTGGCCTTATCCGCCACATCCACACGCTCTATAAGCCTGGTAAACAATTCCCCACTAAAGGCCTCTAATGGAGAATCACTCTTCCGTAAATACTCTACAAACTCCCGAATACTCTCTCTGCGCAGGCTATCTCCAGTACTCTCCGCCTTGATCTCATTTCGCCGCTCCCTAAGGCGATCTAATTCAGACGATATCTTTTGGTATTCCTTGGAGTACACACTGTCATTCACCTCGCCTTGCGCTCGAACCCTTGCAATAGCAATCAACTCTTTCTGGAGATCGAACAACCTCCCGTCAACTTTCTCCAAAACCTGCATATTGATTTTTTCATTTAACCCATTTTCAATATTTACCAGCAATTTTTTCATAAACGTGTCTTTGCCACCTACCACCTTATTCACCACTCGCACAAAAGCCTGCTCCAACAGTATCTCTTTCACCGCTTTCTGCGAACAAGCCTTAACTCCGTTTTTCATATGATTGATACACATCCATACAAACTTGTCCTTTCCCCATTGTTTACGGGTGAGCTTGGCTCCACACGCACTGCAGACCAATCTCCCCGAAAAGGGATACTTCGCTGCATAACAGCTTTTGCCGATCTTGGAAGGCTTTTGAAGACTACTGCGCCGCTTCATTTCAGCTTGTACAGCTCCAAACATCTCCTTAGTAACGATGGCAGGATGGCTATCCTCCACATAGTACTTTGGGACATGACCTTCGTTTACCACCCTTTTTTTACTTAGAAAATCTACGGTATAGGTCTTTTGTAACAGAGCATCGCCCATATACTTTTCATTTTGAAGGATTTTGCGGATGGTGCTTTCATACCAACGGTCACCACCTGATCCAGTCAACACTCCATCATTCTGTAACCCATCTGCAATTCGTTTACAACTCGCTCCTTCTAGATACTCTGTGAAGATACGCATAACCGTTTCGGCTTGTTTTGGATCAATTGTTAATTCCCCATCTTCGTCCTTGGTGTAGCCTAGGAACTTACTGTGGTTTACCCGCACTTTACCTTCCTGAAACCGATAGACAATACCCTGTCTCGAAGCCTGACTAATTGAGTTGCTTTCTTCTTGGGCTAGGCTTCCAAGTAGGGTTAGCATAAAATCACCCTTACTATCGAGCGTGTTAACGTTTTCTTTCTCGAAGAAAATAGCGATGTTCTGTGCTTTGAGTTGCCTGGCAAAATTTAAACAATCCACCGTATTTCGTGCAAATCGGCTAATGGATTTGGTGATAACCATATCGATTTTTCCTTCCATGCAGTGCTCGATCATGCGGTTAAACTCCACACGTTTTTTTGTGCTGGTGGCGCTGATACCCTCGTCGGCGTAGATACCGACATACTCCCACTCGGGATTGTTTTGAATAAAGCTAGTGTAGTGCTTTACCTGCGCATCAAAACTACCCAGCTGCTCTTCGTTATCTGTACTGACTCGGCAGTAGGCACAGACCCGTAGTTTGGCTGTAAGCTCTTGTCCGCGTATCTGATGCATTGGTTTGGCAGGAATTACTTCGACCACTTTTCCCATCTTGATCGCTCCCCTCTCTAGAAATAAAAAAACCTACCTAATGTATAAGGTAGGTTATATTAGCGTGTAAACGGGCGAATGGCAAGTCATTTACCGATAAATACTCGTTTATTTTCGGCATCTATGCGATTAAATTCAGCTTGAGAAAGCCTGCCCTCTTTGTGCATTTTCTTTATAATGTGCAGGGCGATTTCATAGGCGTTTGATACCACTGGATTATACATTAACGTATTCCCCCTTGTACAAAAAAGCAGCCATCCGCTGAAGAAGAATGGCTGCATAGTCACCTCGAATTGTACGATTAAGCCGTGCATGCTGAACCCAATATTGGGGTGAGTCTAGGATACCTCTTTTAGCCAAGATGGCTATGGCATCCTCGATTGATTCTACTGAACCGAATTCTTGGCCCTGCTCTAGTATGGCCTCTACGATCGCTTCAATGATAGCATTCCTAACCCCTAGTCCCTTTGAATACCAGCCGGCCAGCTCCCGACCGTTTTCACAACAACGGATTATCTAACGGCAAGCTTCCACCGTCAAACAGCCCGTATTTCACCCAATATGTTCCCACATACGACCTTAAACCCCAAAAACACGTTTTCCCGGGAACTTGGCAACAACTACCTCCAACAAACCACCAGCTAAACACATACATTACCGAGACAGCACAACTACGCACTCCACATGCATGGAGTGCGTAGGAGTGCTGGTGGGGGAAGACTGAAGAAGTCCAGCTATGAAAACAGATGCGTTTCGCATATATCAAAGCAGAACATAATTCTTTCCAGATATACTAATCACCTGAATCGGCTAACTGGTGATAGGTGACTTTCACTCCATCAGTTTCGCAGACTTGACGGCTACTCCCGCTCGATTGACCCATTGGACGAGATTCGTAACTAATCTCGTCATAGCACAAAATTAGATCTAACGGCAAACCTCAAATAATAGGACAAATAAAAATTGCCTAATCCTGTTTGCTATGGGCGATCCGGCATTTTTTTTTTGCTTCTATCTTCTAAAGTCAGGTAGGTCATATTGTGTTTTTGTGCTATAGGTTCCGGGTGTACCTGCTATAACCAGTGACAGCCTGTGTTGATCTATTAAACGACCTGCAACATCATAGCAATGCAACACAGTCTTATCTTAGGTTTTAATAGTTTTCAATCACAGGTGTAACACTATCTATATACCGTGTCTCTGTAAAACTCGTTCATCACTGACTCATCCAACTTTTCTTCAACAAACGCATAACATCACCTTTATAGTGTTGAGAGGATACCTCGGATGTTTTCAAGAGGATGAGTAAGCACATATTCTGCCACTAGCTGCTCCGAAACCGATTCACTATATACCTTTTTTATGTTTACCTGGGCTAAGCATCCCGGATCAGGACTAAAAAAGCTACTACCAACCGTTGAGTCGCTTGGTGCAATAGATCATAAACCATAACAGGGCTAAAAACAAGGCAAGAAAAATAAATAACACAGGTATTAGGAACAAATTAATGTTTACTGTGGCTACAATCCAGTGAGGTACTCCATAAAGAAACAAAATCATTAACCCTTTGGAAAAAACATATATAAAACCACTACGCTCCATCTCATTTATGTGAAATACTTTATATAAGAATACTTTGAGGCGACCTCCAAATATCAGTACTCCAACAACCCAGATTACAGAAATTATGTTTAATGGGGTCACAATTTCAGATATCATAATTATCACCTTCCTCTGATTTAAGTTAGTGTAAGCTATCTTACACTAACTTGTGTTACTTTGCTACTAGTTTTTCAAGGTTTTTATAAACAATGACACCTCTATACCTGGTATAAGTAAGTTACCACAATCCGGAACTGCTTCTATTTTTCGACAGGACAATCTGCGTTGTCTTTATTATACACTACGAAAAAGTATGCTATAGCACCAAAATACCAGAAAACAATCATAGCAATAATCCAAAAAGTTTTACGATCGTCAAATTGCTTTTTTGCACAGTGCCATAACATGAAAAACCAGACAAAGAAAATAGATAGATAAGCTAGCCAATTTAAAGAGTATAATGTTAGCCTGAAAACCTCACTGTATTGTTGATAATTGTATGCATTTTTCAAATTATCTAGTGTAGACGATACCGGACGACCTAATAGAAAGACAGCGGTTGATAACCCAATTAGAAACTTAATAATCCTTGTCATTTTACACATAATATGCTGCCTCCCACAAACTGACATCCTTCTAAATGCCACATTAATTGCAGCTCTAATGACAGTTAACCCAGAATAACACCTTTCTTTATAATTCTAGTTTTTAAGTATAGTACAATCGTTCTGCGTGTTTAAAAGACAGCACTAAAACGAAAACAAAATCCATAGCCAAATCTTGAAAAAGATAACCCGAAAGGTTATTTAGGACCAAAGAAGATCTATCTGTATTGCTAGTTATTTTCGCTTAGTATCCTACCTATGCTCATTTAGACGAACTCATCATCAGTTATACTTGTGGCATGTAGCTCACCTCACTAAGGTAACTTCTTGGGTTCTTCATCCGCTCATTAAACTTCATGGTATTAACACACGTTACAGCCTGAGGTTGACCGATATCACATGTAATTAATTTTCGTTATACACATGATATCGGTGGAAGAATCTCTATAGACTTTACTAAGAATAGATAATCAGTTTATGTCCCAGATCACGATTGGTTTACTAATCTCATTATTTAAGTTCTAGCAAGCACCTGCTGAACAGCTAATTACTACAACTTCTACTTTTTGATCTACCGGGTGCCTCTAGTCACCTTACTGAAGAAGCATAAGAGGCTGTAGATTAATTAAAGAACTAGAGGGCGTATCTGAGCTTACGAGTGACCAAGTGGACTCTAGATAACCTGACCCCTTAAACGTGGGCACTGCGATTTTGGTAGATAAACTGCGTCTGGTAGCGCTATAAAGAATCGATGCTTCAGCGTCCACCCCAAGGGTTCCACCCGCTGATAGTGTATATCGTAATGTATAGCCATAGACCTGGGCCAGATCAAAAGATAAAACATTCGCATCCACTGAAGCAAGACCAAGCTGGCCTTTGGCTTTTACTCCATATATTTGATCTCCCTCACCATCAGGAGTAACAAGACCCATGTACGTCTCAAATGGAAGTATAGTTCCTGAGTACCATGGGTTTTCTGCATCCGTTGCAACTCCGGCTTTAAAATGCAGATTTTTTGTTTCTTTACTTTCTGACCATAGAGAGAAAAGTTTTTGAAACGGATTGATGAAGTTCCATTTTACTGCGTCTCCTTGCCAGGTCGAAACTGGTCTTGCTCTTAACCGTCGACTAAGGTAGGGGCGTCACCGCCCCGTACCTCGTCTTAGAACCGTACGTGACACTTTCGCGTCATACGGCTCAAGCACTCATAACTCGCCTTTATTGACGAGCGGCAGCTGATTTA
>SKJB01000118.1 GCA_007116145.1 Limnochordia bacterium
ATAACTAACATATTCATACGTCATAAAGGCATTCGTATCGTCAGCATATTTTACTGTAGTTATCCGATTTAGCCCATCATAAGCATATGTTATTGGAGCTGATTGCTTTACATATGCACCACTAGCATTTGATAATACATTGTATTTCCCTGTTACTCTTCCTAGGTGGTCATAGGAAAAGTGACTACTGAGTGCATTCCCTGCATCCCAACCTGTAGAGTTAGTATTCTGTTTGATGTACGACAGGTATCCATTAGTACCATTATCACTGCTATATTCTAGCTCTGTGATATTGCCTTCCGGATCCTGAACAGACGATAGTCTGTTTTTCGCGTTGTACTCATATTTAGTAGTAAACCATTCTGCATCTAAAATATTGTTCGATGAACCCTCTTTATTATACTTATTTTTAATCTCTTTAATATTTCCGTGTTGATCATATTGATAATATGTCTCCCTTGTAAGATTCGTGTTACTACCTATCTTTTCAGCTTCACCAACGAGAAGACCGATTCTGCGTAGTGAAATATTCTGCGGATAGAACCCATTAGTAAAACCATGCGTATTATCTATAAACTTGCTGTTGAAACTAGTTTTCAGGTACCGGCTAAACGCATAGGCATAAAACTTCTCGTGGCCTAGTGCATCTTTAAATTTGACTAATTGTCCAAAATCGTCATACGTGTAATCCTTACGAAAAGACTCTGTCAATGTGTTGCCCGCCATCTGAATATCGCTTACCATTAACGGAAAATCAAACAATGACATCTCATATTCCTTTTTAAATATCCTAAGAACGATATTTTCTATATTTCTTACCGTCTGCTGGACCTCTACGGGAAAAATTACCCGTCTCGTAGGATACACTTCTAAATACGGTAAATCTACAGTTACACAATAGTAACTGCACTCGGGATCACAATAAATATACTCACTGCACTCTAAATTACAATCCAGATAGCAACTTGTTTCAAAGCGAAAGTTGCCGCATTCTTCGAAGTAACCATCTGGTACACAGTAGTAAGGTGAACAATAGTCCACACAATAGTATACACGATAGTACGAACATTCTAAATCGCAGTAATCAACACATTCATCGACGCAATAATCAACACAATAATCAACACAATAATATATACATTCCATCCAATCATACCAACAGTCTTCATAACAACTTTGGTAACAATCTGTGTAGCAATCCCAATAACAGTCTTCATAACAGTACAAGTAACAATCCCAATAATAATCCTCATAACATAATACATCACACGTCTGATAACATAAATCCTCACGAATCAGATCGCAAACCAGGTAGCTATAATCAACACAGTAGTCCTCACCACATTCTTCGATACAATAATATTCACCACATACTTCGATGCAGTAATACTCATCACATTCTTCACAATAATCATCGCACTCCGATATAATCTCAAACTCATATCCAGACCAATTAGCAAGTTGATATTCATAGCCGAATGTGGTAATCGTTTCGTTGGTAAGTAGCTTTGCTCCTGTTATGCGCACTTGACCGCCATTATTGCTATACATGTATTCAAATGATGTCTCATCAACCCTAAGATTATCATTTTTATCTGGCTGCGTATAACTTAGAAATACATGTGGCCTAAAAAACTCTGGGAATCCTGAATAGGATTCGCTAACAACCTTATTTCCAAATTCATAGGTAGATTTACCACCAGACGGATACGAAACAGATATTTCAGCTGTTCCGTTCATTTGATTGAGATTACTCGCGTTATCATAGCTATAGGTCGTAACCGCTGTATCATTATCGGCAATAGGAATTGTAACACTCGTCAGATCATTATTAAAATAACGATTACCCCCACTCTGGATATCATAAGTAATCATTGTAGTGTAAGGACTCGTTGAATCTTCTCGAAATAACACCTTTACCGAGTCATCAATTTCCTCAAATTTTAGAGTCCTACCTGTTGAGTCTGTAATCTCACTAATTATTCTATTGTTATATTTATAACTAATATTTATCCAGTTCTCTCGTGCGTTATCATCAATCCTTTGAACAGAATCCTTCTGTTCGAAAACAAAGTGTCGTCCATCGCTTACCATTATCTCTTTGTTCGTTAGGGTGTAAATTCCATATTCCCCTTCATGTCTACTTAGGTATAAAACAAGAGTAATCTGTTCTTTTGGAATCGTAATATACCGTACAAGATCCGCATTAATGTCATTGTTGTCAAAAATATCATGTATCAAAAATTCTTTCGACAACCAATTTCCATAGGTCGATGTGTAGTTATTGCAATCACACCAGACGGTAAATCCAAACTCATCTTCATAGCAATCACCATCACCATCACCATCACAATCACCATAACTATAATTAAAGTAACGTCCAACCTCATAAACAGCTTCGTTCGCTGTTACCAATCTTGTTCCACTAAAATATGGTAGCTTATACCGCCAACCATTACCAATGTCATAAGGGGTAGATTTATTTGTTTGCCTATCCTCCCAGTAATGCCTAGAACGGTAATCATCATCACAATATTCTATACATTGATTGTTAACTTCATAACAAGTCAAATAACAATCAGTGATTGTATCAATATACTGATAAGCAAAATATCGATCAGAAGAAAAAACTCTAGTCAACTCAAAATCAATTCCAGCTCCAGGAATATACAAATCCGTTGCTTCTAAGTAGAGAATACCCGTCGCTGGATCTACTCTTTCAATCCTATTTTGAAAATATGACCTAAATGGACTAACTCCTTCTTCAAGTTGACCAATAAAGTCCTGTGAGGTTCCCAACGCATAGAGGGAAAAATGTGTGATCAAAGCGGTTACCGTTTTGTCTTTGCGATTAAGTTTAACTCGCGGCATTTGAATCCAGGTATTTGCTTGTTGATTATAGTAATAAATATGTAGATTCTCTTCTTGTGCTCTCGATAGACCCTCGTAGGACATTGTGATTACAACGGGTTCATCAAATCGAAGACCAGATGGTCCAAATTGAAATGCATCCCCTCGTATTGTTATACCTTGAGGGAGTTTTCTTTCTGCAACGTTTACTCGTTCTACCGTAATTGTCTCATTTCTACGCAATCCATGAGCAGGAATTCGCAACTCTCCGCCATGAAAACTAAGTACGTTTTCTCTATCTCTTTGAGTTTGAAACGCTTTTTCTCTAGCTTTTAGACCAACTTCGCTTGCCCTATTTGCACATACAACTCCACTGACCGCCAATAATAAAACAACTAACCACAAGACCACGACAATTCTTTTCACAATCTAGCCTCCAATTCTATTCTAACTCGATATTAACTTAAAACTCCATATTTTTCGTCGACAACATTAAAATTTCGGACATTGTAGATTATTTTCTACACACACCAACACTTGCATTTCCAACATGTAGTTTTTCGATCTCCCCCTTTCGCTATTACCACGTTTCACAACCTGAAGTATCTTATAATCCTCGCAATACGTCAGCTGGACTTTGACGAGTTGCCACGAAAGCCGGAATAATACCAGCGAATGCACCTCCTATTATGCTCAAACCAAAAGCTACCGCCGATGCGAACAAAACCAAATTCACAGACAAATCGACGGCTACTTCAATCCCGAGTAAAACACGCAAGGGAACCAGAATAACAATTACGATTGCCAACAGACAACCAAGTAGGCTTCCCACCACTGCTAGCATTAAGGACTCGATTAGAATTTGCCATAAGACATTGCCGTTTGTCCATCCAATCAGTTTCAAAGTACCAATGTCATGCCTACGTTCAATTACGGCTCCTACTTGTGTTCTAGCAGCTAAAATGATTGCACTCAGACTAATAATAACAACTAGCAACCACGCTGAATTTTGCCCTAGACCCAACACTTTGGCGGCTGGATTATAACAACCATAGGACGAAACAACCGTTCGATCATCATTTATCAGGCTATTTATTGCAAGGATAGCATTATCTTGCACAGTTGCATCCATAACTTCTACTAAGAGTATGTTAAACTCATGCCTTTGTAATGGTAAGCTTACGTGTCGATTAATGACCAAAGCAGCATCATTGTATGTCATATAAACATTGGCTTCTGCAGGTCTAAGAGGAGGTTTTATAATCCCTACGATGGTAAATCGTCTGTTTGCTATCACTATAGTAGCTCCTACATCAAGCCCTTGTTCTTTTGCATAGGTTTCATGCAACATGACTACAGCTCGTTCATCTGGCTCAATATAACGCCCACTTACCACATCACTTGGAGAACCCATATTAAAATATACGGCGATTGTATTTGTAGGATCAAAACCTCCAACCGTAAACTGGTGATTCAAATCGCTAAACTGAAATAAGAGGAAAGCAGAGGCATCACGAATTGACTCAACTTTATTTGCTTCTTCTACCAAAACAGCGGGAAAAGTCTTAGTAAAGACAGAGCCAGAAGTAAACCCTTCAAATGGATACAACGGTTCTCTCACTAAGGTATTACACACCCGGCAGTTCTCTTCTTCGTCATAGTAGAATTCTTGATAACCAGCGTTAGCCGGTTCAGAGTCCGAAACAGGTGCATAGGCGATAAAATGGGTTCCAATACTTTGAAGAACGAGTGTTTCGGCTGACTTAGAAAACATGATCACAGTCACTAAAACTATTGCTATTGCTACAGCAAACCCATAGCCTATGATATTTATTACAGCACGGCTCCGTCTCCTAATGTGCTCTCGCCATGCACACTCAAATAGCTCTTTCATCAAAAATCACCTCTCATTATTCTTTCTCGATTTTCTGCGAGACCACCACCATTGATTAGTTGGCCTTTTCTTAAATGATAAATAGTTTCTATGTATTCCAAGGAATTGTTACCACTTTTTAGCATCACTTGTGCCATATGTATTAAGAAGTCACCTTTTGTAACTACGACTAATGCTATATTCTTTTCCTTGACTAAATCAACGAGTATCTTAATAATGTCATTGGCCGTTTGCGTATCTAGTTCACCGGTCGGTTCGTCAGCCAAAATGAACTCG
Organism: Limnochordia bacterium; assembly: GCA_007116145.1. Taxonomy (GTDB): domain Bacteria; phylum Bacillota; class Limnochordia; order Darwinibacteriales; family DTU012; genus CSBR16-88. Next base: position 5,021 of record SKJB01000118.1, read on the forward strand.
GGTTCATTTGCCATGGTCCGTGCAACTGCAACTCGCTGTTGTTGACCGCCACTAAGTTCTGCTGGAAGGTTATCTAGTCGATCTGCAAGCCCCATAGCTGTTAGCAATGTCCTAGTTTTTGTGTTTCGATCGGACTTGGTCATCCCTATATGCATTAGTGCTGCTTCAACATTCTCCGATGCTGTCCAAGACGGTATAAGATTATAACTCTGGCGTAGAATTCCTATACTGTCTCGTCTAATTTTTGCCAGAGCTTCGTTGTCCATCTTCTCTAGTCTTTGATTCTTAAATGTAATACTACCAGTGGTCGGCCTCTCCAGACCTCCTAGTAAACTCAGTAGAGTCGACTTGCCAGCTCCACTCCTTCCGTTAATTATACATATTTTTCCTCTAGCAATAGAAAGGTTAACCCCCTTGAGAACAGTAATCTTCTTCCCACGAACAACGTAATTCTTTCGTAAATCATGACATTCCATCAACACATTACTTTTTTCCATTTGAACCGCTAATTCACTCAACATAGGAATAGACTCCCCCTAATGTGGTAGCTACCACAATCATAAATAAGTTTAGAATAAGTTGCCACAGCATGCGTTACTCAAATAAGGTTTCACTCACCTTCTTTCTATGTATATTTGTATGACCTATAAAGATCATACACACTACTTCAAATGAAAATCCACCAAATGCGATGTAATCGCAATAATAAACTCCGTTTCCATCTCACTGATGGTATCGCTGCGAAACAGCCGCCCAAAGATCGGAATGTCTCCTAATACGGGTACCTTAGATACCTCTTTGTGTTCGGAACGTTGAATTAACCCGCCAATAATAATGGTTTCTCCGTCTTTCACACGCACAGTGGTTTGTACGGAACGATCATTGGTAGATGGCAGGCTCGATCCTGAACTCGATCCCGCAGAATCACTGATTTCTGGATGTAATTCAATAGTAATCTCACCGGATGCAGAGACCCAAGGTTTGAGGCGCAAACGTATTCCCGTTTCAATGGTACGAAAAGATGGTATGATTGTGCTGGAGTTTGTCTCCGCGCTATCATCGACTTGAACCTGAGGCGCCCAATACCGGTTCGTTGTTAATACGTTAAAGGATGCTTCGCGTCCATTGACAGTCGTTAAACGCGGATTGGCTAACAATTTAGCCTGTCCTTCCTGCACGAGCATACTAATTGTGGCAGTAAGCTTAGGATCCGCTAAGAAAGCCCGTCCTAAGGATAGAGTTAACGGTGAACCAGATAGTAAGTCAAACAC
>SKJB01000067.1 GCA_007116145.1 Limnochordia bacterium
ATGGAGGCTGCGAGAATAGAGGTTAGGGAATCTTTACCTGCAGAACGAATTAGTCGTGTCGCACTAGATGAAAAGGATCACGTGATTGGATGGATCGGTGGCCAATTCATCTATGATGGTAATGTCTGTGAGGTTCATCCTTTAGCTGTGGATCAAAAGCATCGTGGTCAAGGGGTTGGGCGAGCTTTGATCAATGATTTAGAAGAGGTGGCTGGCTCACGGGGTGCAGTAACCCTTTGGCTTGGTACGGATGACGAGAATGCTATGACATCGTTAAGTGGCGTCAATCTTTATGAGAACTTATTTGAACAGTTAAAGAACATAAAGGATTTTAAGGGACATCCCTTTGCGTTTTATCAAAAAGTAGGATTTCAGATTGTTGGTGTGTTACCTGATGCTAATGGGGTGGGTAAACCCGACATCTACATGGCAAAACCGATTGGGTGTCGTTAGAGAAGTGGTAGTGGCTACAAGAGAACGGTTTTAGATTGGAGGCGTAAATTGTGATTCTGTCGGGCAAAGAAATTGAGAGTAGATTAAACAGCGAGATTTGGATTGAACCCTATGCAAACGAGCAGCTAAATCCCAATAGTTATAACCTACGGTTACATAATGAGTTGTTAGTCTATAGTGACGACGTCTTGGACATGAAGAAAGCCAACCAGGTAAAACGGCTTACCATACCGGAAGAGGGGTTAGTTTTAGAGCCGCGGCGACTATACTTAGGACGAACGGTAGAGTACACGCGCACTGAAGGGTGCATCCCCATGTTAGAGGGCCGTTCTTCTGTGGGTCGTTTAGGATTATTTGTGCATGTCACAGCTGGTTTTGGTGATGTCGGTTTTGCTGGGTATTGGACACTTGAAATGTTTTGTGTGAGCCCAATTAGGATCTACCCTGATGTACAAATTTGTCAGATCTACTATCACACAATTGCGGGCGATTACGATCGTTATGTCAGCGGTAAGTACCAAAACAATCAAGGGATTCAGGCAAGCTTATTGTATAAGGATTTCGAAAAATAATCTATGGAGTTGTGAATCATGGCTGATTTGACAATTAATCGTTTGCGTTCTGGGGGGGTTATAACTAATTTATATTGCTCCGCTGCGTGTAAACATTGCTTGTATGCTTCATCACCTAAGTGGGATAAGGGTTATATCGATGCGTCGATGGCTAGCAAAGTTATCACAAAAATTAAGGAACTGGGTTGCCACTCGGTGCATATTGGTGGAGGGGAACCGTTATTAAATATCGATGGGATGCTACAATTTTTGCAAATCGCAAACCAGCAAAATCTGATGGTGGAATATATTGAAACGAATTCTTCGTGGTATAAAAACGCTGCCCAGGCTGTAGCGATCCTTGACCAGTTACGTGAATTAAGGGTCGATACGTTACTTATTTCTATGAGTCCCTTTCACAACGAGTATGTGCCATTTTATAAAGTTAAGGGCTTAATTGCTGCATGTGAGCGTAGTGGTATGGCTGTATTTCCGTGGATTCGCGACTTTTTTGGAGACATTAACAGCTTCGACGATAAGCAAACCCATAGTTTAACGGCATATTGCGCTAAATTTGGCACCGATTATGTGCAGAAGATACCCGGACGCTTTCCTCTCAACCTTAGGGGACGGGCGCTGTTAACGTATAAAGATTTTCATGCGCAAATTCCCATAGAACAGGTTCTAGAGGATAATTCTACTGGCTGTAGTGGTCTTGCTAATACTTCCCATTTTCATATTGATCTGTTTGGTAACTATATACCAGGTCTGTGTAGTGGGTTGTCAATTTCTGTCGATGATTTAGGCAAAGCACTCGATGACCAAGAGTATCTTTTCTTGCATACGTTATATAATAGAGGGGTACCTGGATTACTAGAAATAGCGCAAGAGCAATATGCATTTGTACCGGATGCACAATACGTGTCTAAATGCCATCTCTGTTTCGAAATTCGTTCCCACTTAGTATTAGCTCAAAAAGTGGTGGCTAAAGACTTGAACCCAGTTGAATACTATCAATATGTTTAGGAGCGCAGCTATCCAATGGAAGTGCTAACGTAGGGCAAAGGGACTTTGAATCCATCAGTTTGACTCAAGGGCTTTTGGCCAAGTGAAGTATTAGCTTATCCTAATTTGGGATTGGCTTTGTTTTTTTGGTAAACATAGTAAAAAAAGTGATGGAGTGGTTAAAAAATGAAAGGAATTCTCAGATTTATTGGACTAGCCGTTATTGTTGGTGTGGTGGCTCTGGGACTTGGTAGTGAACGGCTCCAAGCACCAACAGAGGAGTTCGAAGAACTAGGTAAGCTAATTGATCTACGCGGTTATTTTCCAACGAATGTAGGTTGGGACTATGATTTTGCGGGTGTGGGCAATGAATACGCACCTTTCGTACGCTTAACAGCTTACGCCGATGGCAACTTGGTACAGGTGTTTAATGATACAAGCGGTGCCCGGGTGGCCGAGGTGTATCGAGTGGGTGAAGGTCAAATAGGTTTAGTGCAACGCTTTCCTGAAATCGAAGGAGATTCAAACTTCATTCCTGAGGTGGATAACGATGCACAGCCGCAAGAGATAATCATGCAAAGGCCTTTGCTCGTTGGTAATAGCTGGTCTACTGCGAATCGGCGCCGTGAGATTGTGGCTATCGACAACACCCTCCAGGTTCCAGCGGGTGTATTCTATGATGTAGTTACCATTAAAATCGAGTATGACGATGCTCCGAATGCTGTGGGTTATGAACACTATGCCATGAATTTTGGCTTAATTAAGAGCGAATTTGGAACACGTGCAGGAGATTGGCAAGTTATTTCTGAATTAGCAGCCATGACAAGATCTAGGGAGGGTATAAACGTAGGTGAAGATCGGGATTGACGTTGGAGGAACCTTAGTAAAAGTTGCCTATTGGCAGCAGGATCAATTAATCAAAAAACAGTTTAGATCAAGCCAGTTAGACCGGGTGGTGGAGTGGCTAGAGACAGATTTTGATCGTCCCCAACTGTGTTTAACTGGCGGAAGGGCCGCTCAACTGCAATCGCAGCTTAAGTATGATGTGGGCCAGATCAATGAGTTTACAGCCACTTGTATGGGCGTACAGCAGCTACTAGCCATGGGAGATCAACAACTAGACGAGTCGTTTCTCCTAACGAATATCGGCACAGGTACATCCATTCATCACATTAAAGATCAGCAGTTTGCCCGAATTAGCGGAACGGGTTTAGGAGGGGGTGCGTTACTAGGTTTGGCTCACGTCTTAACCGGTATAGTGGAGTATAGCGAAGTGGTTTCGTTAGCAAAAACTGGTGATCGCGCTCGAATTGATTTACAGGTTAGGGATATCTATCAGCGGATTGAGTCCCCGATTCAAGCCGATCTAACGGCCGCTAACTTTGGCAAAGCAGGGTTAAGTCCGGGCAATGAGAATCCAGCCCATTACCTCGCAGCTCTTAGCGGGATGATTAGTGAAAATATCGCGATCATTAGTTGTCAAGCAGCTGAATTATCAGAAGTACAAACCATTGTCTATATTGGTTCAACCCTAAGAGACAACCTTTTGTTACAAAATCAACTCGCTACATTCACTAAAATGCTTAGCAAGCAACCGCTTTTTGTGCCGCATGGTGAGTTTAGCGGGGCAATCGGGGCCTTAGCGTATGTGGACGACGATAGATAATTTGTTATATTTGAAACATATTGGTTGTATCCTGCTCTACAGTGTAATATAATGTAAATTGAAAAGGTTAAGAAAAAGGGTGGTCTATTTGGCTGATTGGTGGAATAATGTGGCTAAGGGATGGCTTAATACTATGCATGTTGAGTGGTGGGAGAACGTTCCTGCTTTTGAACGTTTTTTCTGGTATTTAGCTGTTCCTTTTACTGTTGTTTTTCTCGTCCAGTTATTAACGACCTTTATTGGGATGTCAGGGGGGGGAGATGATCTCGAGGGTTTTGATTCAGGATCTGGTGATATATTTGGGTTTCGTTTAATGACCTTTCGAAACTTTGTTGTCTTTTTTACTGTGTTTGGGTGGGCAGGTATTACCCTTGCGAATTCAAGTGAAAGTGAGACGGTGACCATTGTGGTAGCTGTTTTTATTGGTTTTGTTGTCATGGCAGTTGTCGCTAGCTTGTTTTACTTTACCACACGGTTACAGGAAAACGGAGTGATAAATCTTCACTATGCCAAGGGACGAACTGGTGAGGTGTATCTACCTATTCCTGCCAAGCGCTTGGGTGTTGGTAAAATTCATATAACCTTTCAAGGGACGATGCGGGAAGTGGAAGCAATGACGGAAGGACCTAGCCTAGCCCGGGGTACTTTGGTGAATGTGGTTGAGACAATAAGCGGAAACATCGTATTAGTTGAGAAGATAGTAGTTGAGAAGAGAGTTAGCGAGAGGAGAGCGCAGCATGTATGAATTAATTTTACTGTCTGTAATAGCAATTGTAATATTTGGTACACTAGCAGCGGTTTTAACACGGTACAAGAAGTGTCCATCGGATAAAATTCTTGTAATTTATGGTAGGGTGGGTAAAGATTTAGAAGATGGAGGTAATCGATCTGCTAAATGTATTCATGGAGGAGCCTCCTTTATTTGGCCGATTGTGCAAGATTATCGCTTTTTAGACTTAACACCCATGTCTATTGAGGTTAACCTGAGAAATGCCTTAAGTCGGCAAAACATCCGGGTCGATGTCCCTTCTCGCTTTACCGTCGGTATTTCAACCGAAGGCGGGATTATGCAAAATGCAGCTGAACGTTTACTTGGCCTAGGGTTAGCGGAGATTCAAGAACTCGCAAAAGACATCATATTTGGTCAGTTACGGTTAGTGATTGCGACTATGGATATTGAAGAGATTAATACCGACCGAGATAAATTTTTGACAAATGTTACCGCGAATGTAGAAGCAGAATTAAAGAAAATTGGACTACGCTTAATCAATGTGAACGTTACCGATATCAACGATGAATCCGAATATATTAGCGCATTAGGTAAAGAAGCAGCAGCGAAGGCTGTCAATGATGCAAAACGGACTGTGGCTGAAGCCGATCGAGATGGATCTATCGGTGCAGCTAATGCAAAACGTGATGAGCGAATTCAAGTAGCACAAGCGGATGCATCAGCGGTTGAAGGGGAAAACTTGTCGAAAGCGCAAATTAGTATTTCCGATGCCGATCGTCGTGAGAAGCAAGCGGTGGCAACCCGTAAAGCCGAAGCAGCAGAAAAAGTGCAAGCAGCTAAGTCTTTAGAAGAAGCATATGCAGCGGAAGAGGAAGCAGAAAAAGCTAGAGGACGTCGGGAAATGGCCAGTAAAGAAGCCGACGTTATTGTTAATGCTCAAATCGACAAGCAAAGAATGGAAATTGCTGCCGAAGCTGAAGCCGAGCACAACCGCCGCATTGCTCGTGGAGAAGCCGATGCGATCTTTGCGAAAATGGAAGCTGAATCTCGAGGTATGAAAGAGAAATTAATTAAGCAAGCTGATGGTTTCGAGGAGTTAGTATCTGCGGCTGGTGGAAACGTGGATAAGGCTGTAATGCTAATGATCGCAGACCGCTTGCCTGAGTTGGTGAAAACCCAAGTAGAAGCCATAAAGGGCATTAAAATTGATCATGTTACTGTTTGGGATACGAATGGAAACGGGAAAGAAGGGACCTCAACTGCCAATTTCTTAGCAGGAATGATGAAATCGGTACCACCGCTTCAGGATTTATTTAAAATGGCAGGAATGGATCTGCCGAACTATTTAGGTTCTAGTTCAAAGGATAATGACATTGGAGCAGCAGACAAAGCAGTGGATAAAGAAGCGAATTAGAGAGGTTTTTGTCAAACAGATTGAGGACGTATTAAGGCAGATGCTGTAATTAGCACCTGCCTTTTTTTTGATCGCTCTATCCAATTACCCTTGATTTCAAACTGCCGATATCCCCAATTTCTATTTCAATGGTATCACCATTTCTTAAAAATACCTGCGGATTACGGGCAACGCCTACGCCTTCAGGGGTGCCAGTCATGATAACTGTACCAGGCAAGAGTGTCATGTTTTTGCTGCAGTAACTGATCAGGTAAGGCACAGAAAATATCATATCTGAGGTATTAGAGTCCTGCATTACCACACCGTTGACGATGCTCTTAATCGGTTGATCGCCTGGATGAAGTTCAGTTTCAATCCAAGGTCCGATCGGACAGAATGTGTCAAAGGATTTTCCTCTAGCCCATTGCACATCAAGCTGCATCTGACAATCACGGGCACTTACATCATTGGCGCAGGTGTAGCCGAAGACATAATCTAGGGCATCTGCTTCTTCCACATCCTTAGCGGTCTTACCAATGATAATGGCAAGTTCGACTTCGAAATCAACGTGGTCTGGATGGTTTTTTGGCAGAACGATAGCATCTTCTGGTCCAATGACGCTACTTGTTGCTTTGAGAAATATTACAGGTTTTGTGGGAATGTCTCGCCCGTTTTCTAACGCATGTTTGGTATAGTTTAAACCAATGGCGATTACATTTTTTGGCTCTAAGGGTGCAAGTAAATGGACTGTGGCTAATTGGTGGGTTTGACCTGTTTCTGTTATGCCTGCGAAGATATTGTCATCGATTTGTCGGATTAAATCCTCATCGACTATGCCGTAAAAAATCGTATCTTTGTGTTTTGCTCTTACAATCCGCACGTTATCTCTCCTCTTAGCGATATTCTTCTCATTTTCGAGTTTTCACAAATGGGGCTAGCTAGTGTAAATTTGTCCAATGCAGTATATTAAAGCCTTGATCTGCGAGTGTGCGAATTACTTTTTCGTTGTCGTTGGTGGCCAAGCGTAAAATAATGGTCCCTTTTTCCTCGGATGTTGCAAAAGTAGCCAGACTAATAATGGTGATATCTAGGTCTTTAATGGTTTGAGAGAGCTTAGCAATAACTCCAATCTCTTCTGTTACTTCAATGGTGATGCGTAGTCCTGCCTGGTGTAAGCCTAGTAGTTTTGTTAATGCTTCAAAGACGTTAGACTCGGTAATAATGCCTACTAGTTTCTTGTTGCTGTCAAGGACAGGAAGGCACCCTACATCATGTTGACGCATGAGCATAACAGCTTCTTCCGCAGTACTATCTGAGGTAGTCGTAATGAGGTTTCGTGTCATGATTTCACTGATAGTGATTTTTGACGTCAGATAATTAATCTCGTGCTTACTGAGTGCTGTTGCTTGTGATGGTAGAGCTTTTAATAAATCTGCTTCTGTGACAAGGCCGACTAATTTTGATTTTTCAACTACAGGCAATCGTTTTAAGCCATGAGTCTTCAACAAATCAACAGCGTAGCTAATCGAAGCTTGCGGAGCAATTACAATTGGGTCATTGGTCATAAAGTTTTTTACAAACATACAGTCCCCGCCCTATTCACCAGGGCAGGATCACCTACCTTTCATTGGATTTTTTTGTTTGGTACGCTATAACTAAGATATTCTGTTTTTTACTCAGCATTACCTCTATAATTGGAAAAAGATGAGAAATTTGCCTTAGTTTTTGGGAGGTGCAAAGTAGTTATGTGTTTTATTAAATAAAATTTACAGAGGATTTATTGATATTAATCTCGAATTGGTAGTTACATGGAATTTTACGATGAATTAGAATGTAACTGGAGGGCTCTATGTGGCACAGCTAGTTGGGATAGTGGGAGCTGGTCAAGGTGGGACAGCTTTATTGAAGACTTTACTTACAGTGAAGAACGTGAATATCCTCGGGATTGTTGATAGAGACTTAAACTCTCCTGGATGCAAATTAGCGAAAGCCCATGGGGTATGCATAACCGATGATTTTCGTAATTTATTAAAGAAGCCTGGAAGAAAGATTCTGATTGATGCGACGGGAGTGGCAAAAGTTGCTGAGCAGTTAGCGACCTGTCAGGATGATTTAACGACATTTGTTTCTTCTGAGGTTGCACTACTCCTGATGCAAGTTGTCGATGGGCGGGAACAGATAAATAAGCAGTTAGTTGCGGAATCGACCAAGCTTGCAGCTTCAATTTCCGATGCTATGGATCAAGTTGAAGACATGAATGATGAGAACGGTGCAATGATCATAAGCACTGTAAGTAAAGTAAATGCATTAACCAAATCAAGCCAAGATAGTCAAAAACTTTTGCAGGAAACAGGGAAAATCTTGCAAATGATTCGCCATATTGCAGATCAGACGAAAATGCTTGGCCTCAATGCTGCAATAGAAGCAGCTAGAGCAGGAGAATACGGTCGGGGGTTTTCTGTTGTTGCCGAGAGTATTCGCCAGTTAGCCGAGAATTCGATTCAGTCAGCCAGTCAAGTGTCGGGAACACTACAGCAAATCCATAATGCTATTGCGCAGATAGCGGAACAAATTCACCAGGTTGTGGAAGAAATGCAATCACTCGAAGGTAATCAAGGTAGATTTACGGAGGAGGTACATAAGTCGTTTCGGATCATGCAAAGTATCGCTGCAGAATTAGAGAAATTGTCGGACGCTGAGAAAAGAATAACTGGTTAATGGATAAATTAGAGACTTCAAAGCTGAACGGAGTTTCTTTTTTTTTTTACAATTTAGAGAGATACAACAACAGTGGCGATGAATACAGATATCCCTATTGGGTATATCTAAACTAGCGATTATCCACAGAGTCCACAGGGTTACCCACAATATTTTGGGGGAAACAGTTGTTTCCCACTATATTTAGGGGTAGAATCTTTATTTAGTATTGATTACTAATAAAAAGTATGGTATTATAAGGTAAATAAAGAAGGGAGAATGAGAATTTATGCGCGCAATGACAGAAAAGAATTTGTTAGATGCATTTGCTGGAGAGAGTCAGGCTCATGTAAAATACTTAGTGTTTAGTGAGATGGCCGAAAAAGAGGGGTTTGCTAATGTCGCTCGTTTGTTTAAAGCAATTTCACATGCTGAATTCGTGCACGCGAGAAATCATCTCAAGGAGTTAGCGGGAGTTAAAGATTCTAGTCATAATCTCCAAGAAGCCATTGATGGCGAAAATTTCGAGGTTGGAGAGATGTATGCAGCTTATTTTGCTGTGGCTGCATTACAGGATGAAAAAGGTGCCATGCGATCCACTCGTTATGCCTCTGAAGCAGAGAAAATTCACGCAAGCATGTATGAATCCGCGAAGGCAAAAGTAGATGGAGGTCAGGATATTTCCCTTGGTGTTGTGCAAATATGTGAGATTTGTGGTCATACAGTGGAAGGTGATGCTCCCGATGCATGCCCGGTCTGTGGTGTGCCCTCCTCAAAATTTACTGCCTTTTAGGAGAGGATAGCTATGAAAACTTTTAATATCACGATTGGCGGTGAGGCAGGTCAAGGTCTGGTCTCAGTCGGCAATATACTATTAAAAGCTATCGTTAAAGAAGGATGGTATTTGTTTGCCAATCAAGATTATGAATCAAGAATCCGCGGTGGTCATAATCTTTTTCAATTTTGCATCTCTGATAAACCAGTCTTCGTTGGGGAGCCGCGCATTGATGTACTTGTGGCTTTAGACGAAGTATCCATGGAATTACATCAAGCGGATCTCGCCGATGACGGTGTTGTAATTTATGATCCGACAATTACTGGAGAATTAACCGGAAGACCGAATTTGATCAGAATTCCATTTGCAAAAATAACGGAGGAGCAGCATCAGCCTAGGGTAATGGCTAACGTTGTGGCAGCTGGAGCGATTTGGGCTCTCTTAAGTGACTCACTAACCGTATTAGACGCAACGTTGACTAAAATGTTTGGGGCAAAAGGTGAGGAAATTGTCAACGGGAATAAGGGGGTAGCAAAGGCTGGATTTGATTTAGTGGAAAAGGCCTTAGGTAAGCGATTAAAGCCTGCAAAGCCCAATGTTATCGCGCCGCGAATGATACTAAAAGGTAATGAAGCACTACCTGCTGGTGCCCTAGCGGCAGGGCTTAAGTTTATGAGCGCCTACCCTATGACACCCTCCACGGGGGTAACGGAGTTTGTTGCAACCCATGGTGAAAAGTGTTCAGTCATTATGGAACAAACAGAAGATGAGATTTCTGCTGTCAATATGGCAGTGGGGGCTGCATTTGCAGGAGTTCGAGCGATGACAGCCACATCTGGTGGTGGTTTTGCTTTAATGACTGAAGCTTTAGGGTTAGCGGGATCGGCGGAAATACCGTTAGTTGTTATTAATGCCCAACGGCCTGGACCTAGTACTGGGTTGCCCACCCGGACTGAGCAGGGCGATTTATTGTATGGTTATGGGATGTCAAGTGGTGACTTTCCCAAGGCGCTGTTAGCGCCTGGTGATGTGGAGGAAGCGTTTTATCTCATGGGGCATGCCTTTAATCTCGCAGAGCAATACCAAATGCCGGTTGTGGTTTTTAGTGATCAACATCTCGCTGATTCCTATCAAACTGTGGCTCCGTTTGATCTTACGCAGATAGAGATAAAGCGCGGAAGTTTTGTTGCCAGAGAGCAAGCTGGATTAGATTATAAACGCTATCGCTACACGGAATCAGGTGTTTCTCCGCGGATGTACCCTGGTTTTGGCGAGGGGTTCGTGGTTTCAGCTGGGGATGAACATGATGAAGAGGGGCATCTGATTGAGGATATTGCCACTCGGGTTAAAATGATGGAAAAACGGATGGCTAAAATGCAAGGAGTGCTGCGTGATGCGCTGGCGCCTGTTACGTATGGTGACGATCAGCCAGATATTGTACTAATCGGCTGGGGATCGACGAAAGGTGCGATTCGAAGCGCTGTAGAGATTTTACAGGAGCAAGGTACCAAAGCGTTAGCCATACATTTGCCCCAGGTGTATCCGTTGCCAGCAGAGTTAGAACAGTTATTGGCTGGTCCAGGGGAAAAGTATGTGGTCGAAGGAAATTTCAGTGGTCAATTGCAAAAGTTGCTGGGAATGGAATTTGCATGGAAACCCGCGGGTAGTGTGCGTCGATTTGATGGTCGTCCTCTAAATGCCCACTATATCCTAGAACGGTTAGCGGGGGGTGCGTATTATGAGTGAAAGAGCTAAAGGGTTTACTATCTCTAAAGAAACAGCTTGGTGTCCTGGGTGTGGTAATTTCGGCATTGTGGGAGCATTAGGGGAAGCTTTGGATGGATTAGGCTTGGCGCCAAATAAGGTGTTGTTTGTCTCTGGTATTGGGCAGGCTGGTAAAACGCCGCACTATATTCGTGGAAATGTGCTCAATACATTACACGGACGTAGCTTGCCTACAGCAACAGGGGCGAAGCTTGCCAATTCGCAATTAACTGTAATTGCCATGGGTGGCGATGGCGACGGATATGCCGAGGGAGCTAATCATTTCCTGCATGCCATTCGTAAAAACGTAAATATTACTTATATCGTCCATGACAATCGCGTGTTTGGGCTCACTAAAGGGCAAGCATCACCAGTCTCAGACGGTGGAATGGTAACGGGAACTACACCCAGCGGGAATATGAATGAAGCCTTTAACCCCCTCGCAATGGCGATTACGTTAAATGGTGGATTTGTTGCTCGTAGTTATTCAGCTTCGAAGGAACATTTAATTCAAACTATTCAAGCTGGGATCAATCATCCAGGTTTTTCGTTTATCGATGTTTTGCAACCATGTGTCACGTTTAATAAGTTGAATACCTATCAATGGTATCGAGCTCGAGTTTATGATCTGGCTGATGAAAAGGATTATGATCCTACAAACAAAACAGCTGCTTGGGAGCGAAGTTTTGAATGGGGAGAGCAAATTCCCATTGGTGTCTTCTATAAGGTAGAGCGCAAAACCTTAGATGACAACATTTCGGTTACTAAAAACGAATCATTAGTCGATCAGTCCTGTGATAATCTCGCAATTCAACAGGTTATTGATCAATTCTATGTCTAGAGGAAACCCTTGTTAGAAGCACTTCTATCTGGTAGAGGTGCTTTTTTTTGTCTACATATAACAGAGCTGATTTTCAAAAACTAGGGTGGAAGAAAGGAGAGTGTGTAACGATGGATAAAGGAAAACGAAATAAGTCAAAGCCAGATAATCGCTCCGACAATGTAGAAAAATTGCAGGATCAAGTGCAGGAAACCATTATGAATCTAGAGGGTGCTCATGAATCTTTGCATAATGAGGACTTGCCCTTAGATCAGAAGAAGGCAATTATCGAAAAAAATAAACGACGTGAAGAATCCATTGCCGATAAGCGGGACGAAATACGAGATGAACACGAGTTTCAGCAGAGAAAAGACTAAACGTAGGGCTTGCATAAGAGATTTAGCGTAAAGAACTGATCAGGCGGGATGAAATACACCTATGCCTGATCAGTTCTTATTTCAATAAAAAAATTTTTATTAAATGTTAACCTTTTGCATTAGTATTTTAGCAGTTTTTAGCAGGAGTATTTAAGGGAAACGTAGAAAGACAGTAAAGTAGGCGAATCTCGTGCTAGTATATCTAAGTGAGGGGAACCGTTTTCTAACACAAAAACTAGTTTTTCATACGTTGTGTTCTAGGCATTTTGAATGCCTGTAGATTGATTGTTTAAATACTTTGTATAGACAGAAAAGGAGAATGTAGATGGTTAATTCATTGTTACAGAAGCTTGTATTGCCACAAGAGATCGACAAAGTGATTAAAACTTGCAAGAACGTTATAGTTCCTGCTAGTAGAAACCAATTACTCGAAATGGCCTTAGGTGGTCAACAGAATGGTTTCTTTGAGGTTGCTTATGATGTGCCTGGGGTAGGACGACATGTTGAGGCTACGGTTGCCGCATGTAAAAATGGGGCAGCAGTAAACTATACTGAGGAATACATGCGTCGACGAGATCCTAATTGTATGGTGATAGGTGATGATTTACCAACAGATAAACCTCGCTACGAAGACAATTATGGTGCGAAGTTTGATGCCTTACGGCAGTTAACACTAGATTGGCTTGCTGAGCAAGACTTAATTGTTATGCCATTTATGGCTGGTGGAAAAGAATACGGCTATCAGGCACTCATGATTGGACCTCAAAATGCAGCATTCTTTGCTGCTGGTTTATCGGATTTACAGGCCTTTGTGTCTGCAGATGAACTGACTGATGGCTTTAAACCAAGGGCAATTATTTATTTAGCTCCACCTTTTAGACACACGCACTTTGAAGGTAGGCAAATTGTTGTGCACAATCGATTAGAGGGTCTTCATGAAGTACATTCGTATAACCTCTATCCAGGTCCGAGTGCAAAAAAAGGTATCTATGGAGTGCTGTTAAATATTGGAGAGCAAGAAAATTGGGTAACACTCCATGCATCTACCGTAAAGATTACCACCCCCTATGACAATATTCTCGCTATTATGCATGAAGGTGCAAGTGGGGGCGGTAAAAGTGAGATGATTGAAGAAATCCATCGAGAAAGTGATGGTACTATTTTACTGGGAACAAACACTGTTAGCGGTGAAGAGACGCGAATGGAGTTAAAGGAAACATGCGGATTAAACCCTGTTACTGATGACATGGCACTTTGTCCTCCTGTGTTACAAACAGCCAATAAATTAGTGGTAAAAGATGCCGAAGAAGGATGGTTTTTAAGGATTGACCATATAACCAAGTATGGTACAGATCCTCACTACGAAAAGCTCACCATTCATCCGCAAGAACCTTTGATCTTCATGAATTTAGATGGTAAACCGGATGCGAGCTGTTTAATTTGGGAACACACCGAGGATGCTCCAGGTAGGCCTTGTCCAAATCCGCGCGTTATTATGCCACGGCGGTTTGTGCCAGGTGTAGCTATGGAACCAGTTCCGGTCGATATTCGCAGCTTTGGTGTTCGAGCACCGGTCTGTACCAAAGAAAATCCAACCTATGGAATTATGGGCTTTTGTCACGTGTTACCTCCAAGTTTAGCATGGTTATGGCGGTTAGTGGCTCCTCGCGGTCATGCGAACCCAAGTATTACCGATACGGAAGGTATGACGAGTGAAGGTGTGGGTTCGTACTGGCCCTTTGCTACAGGTCGAATGGTGGATCAGGCGAATTTACTGTTAGAACAAATTTTGAAGACATCCAGCAGTCGCTATATCCTCATTCCTAACCAACACGTAGGTGCTTATAAAGTTGGTTTTAAAGCCCAATGGCTAACTAGAGAGTATTTAGCTCGAAGGGGAAGTGCAAAGTTTGATATGGATAGACTCATAGAGTCGCGCTGTTCTGCCTTAGGGTACGCGTTGCAGTCCATGAAGATAGATGGAACTCGTATTAACAAAGGTCTATTACAAGTAGAGCATCAACCCGAAGTAGGCGAAGAGGCGTTTGATGCAGGTTCAAAGATTCTTCTAAACTTCTTCAAGCGAGAAGTAGTAAAGTTTAACACCTCGGAGTTGCATCCTTTAGGGAAGCAAATTATCGAATGCTGCTTAAACGATGGTAAGCTAGAAGATTATCTAAAATTTATCCCCATGAACTACTAAAGGGCGAGTTTGCTTAACGGTGAAGTACACCCCTGGATTCGAGGGTTTAGCCAGAGTGGACGAGGAGGTTACTCATTAATTGAGTAGCCGACCTTCTACTCAGCTTTAACATGTAGGACCTGCTGTGAGTTGTTAGAAAGCGATGATTAGTATTGAATTTGCAGCGGATATATGCTAAAATGAAGTTTGGGTTTCGGCCTCGTAGCTCAGGGGATAGAGCACCGGTTTCCTAAACCGGGTGTCGGATGTTCGAATCATCTCGAGGCCACCATCTTAATGACCATGGATAAAGGGTTTGTGAGTGGTGAAAAATAGAACAGATGCCGTCGAGTTGGATTTTACTGCACTTTTTTTAAAACGGTAAATTAAATTACTATATTAAGCTCACCAAAGGTGGGCCTTTTTTTGTTAGAGGAACGTTTGAAATCGCATCGATTTTATGCAAGGGTTTTGCATTTTAGTTCAAAGGATGCTCTCCTTAGGGATTTAAAAATCACTCGGTTTTGACAAGGCCTTGTAGCATGTAGTAATGTGCTAAGGTCTTTTTTTGTGGAATGACTCGAGTACCTAACATGTATTGTGCATGAATACGAGTACTATGTAATATTTAGGAGTTGACACACCTATATTTATGCGTTAATCTTACTTATATTCAAAAACCTAACATTCGAAAGAATGGTTTGTATATGTGGTGTTAGGTTTGCCGAGTAAAAGTTTACACAAGAGCAATGTGGGAAGTGGTGTGGTTTTTCATTAATATTATTTTGGATATGAAGGGAGAGTTTTCAATGCGAAAAATAGCTATTTACGGAAAAGGTGGAATTGGCAAGTCAACAACGACCCAAAATGTGGTTGCTGGTTTAGTGGAAATGGAGAAAACTGTCATGGTGGTTGGCTGTGATCCTAAGGGTGATTCTACTCGGTTGTTGTTAGGGGGACTAGCTCAAAAGTCTGTCTTAGATACTCTACGTGAGGAAGGTGAGGACATTGTGCTAGATGATGTCTTAAAACCTGGGTTTCTCTCGTCATGGTGTGTTGAATCCGGAGGGCCTGAACCTGGGGTAGGTTGTGCGGGGCGAGGAATCATTACCTCGATTAATCTGCTCGAGCAGTTAGGAGCCTATGAAGAGGATAAAGAATTAGATTATGTGTTCTATGATGTTTTGGGTGATGTAGTTTGTGGTGGTTTTGCAATGCCGATTCGTGAAGGGAAATCAGACGAAATATACATTGTTGTTTCTGGTGAGATGATGGCAATGTACGCTGCAAATAATATCTGCAAGGGAATTGTGAAATTTGCAGAGGCAGGTGGAGTACGATTGGGTGGACTTATTTGCAACAGTCGAAATGTTGATAACGAACAGGCAATGATTGAAGCTTTAGCAGCAAAGCTTGGCACGCAACTTATTCACTTTGTTCCTCGCGATAATGTAGTGCAAAGGGCTGAAATTAATCGTAAAACGGTAATTGAATATGATCCAACTGTGGAACAGGCTGATCACTATCGGCAGTTAGCCAAAAAGATTGAGGAAAATGAGATGTTTGTTATACCTGAAGTATTGTCAGTGGAGGAGTTAGAAGAGTTGCTAATAACCCATGGAATACTTAACTAAAACAATCTAGGGAGGTAATATTGTGGAAATGATTAGAGCAATTATTAGGCCAGAAAAGGTAAGTGAGGTCTTAGCAGCGTTAATGGAAGCTGGATTTCCAGCTGTTACAAAAGTATCGGTCTATGGACGTGGCAAACAACGTGGGTTAAAAGTGGGTGAGATCCACTACGATGAGTTGCCAAAGGAACTAATAATGCTTGTAGTTCCTGATCAAGAACGAGAGTATGTACTTAAAACGATTCTAACAACTGCTCGCACTGGTGATGGTCATTTTGGTGATGGCAAAATTTTTATCTCACCTGTTGATGAAGCGTATACTATCAGCTCTGGAGTTAAAGAGTCGTAGGAGGGATTGAGAGATGAAGGAAGTAATGGCAGTGATTCGAATAAATATGATTAATGAGACCAAGCGTGCTTTGATTGATGCGGGAATTTCATCATTTACTGCACCTGGGAAAGTGCTAGGCCGTGGTAGGTGCCAAGTTGATTTCCAGTTTCTAACTGGAGAATTGCAAGAAGTGGCTCATCCTAGCAGCCATTTGACTACAGAAGCACCGTTGATCGCTAAACGACTCGTAACCGTTGTGGTTCCAAACCACTTAGTTAAAACTGTAGTTGATACCATAATTACCACAAACCAAACAGGCCGACCGGGAGATGGGAAGATTTTTGTGTTACCAGTATTAGATTCTGTTAGAATCCGTAATGGTGAATGTGGCGATATGATATTAGATCAGTAAGTGGAGGGATGAAGATGCCAACAAACAGAAGATTAACTCCGGAGGAAATTAAACAAAATTTACTAGCGGCCTATCCTGTAAAAGTGGCTAGAAAGAGAGCGAAACACATTGTTATCAATGATCCAACCCCGGAAACTATGCCAGAGATTGGGGCTAATGTGAGAACAATTCCGGGAATCATTACCCAGCGTGGTTGTACGTATGCAGGGTGTAAGGGTGTAGTGCTTGGTCCAACAAGGGATATAGTGAATATTACTCATGGGCCAATTGGATGTGGGTTTTACAGTTGGTTAACAAGGCGCAATCAGACCAGACCGACTAGTGATGACGATGACAATTACATGACCTACTGTTTCTCGACGGACATGTCTGAGGAAAACATCGTATTCGGAGGCGAAAAGCGCCTTAAGCAAGCAATTCAAGAGGCCTATGATATCTTTAAACCAAAAGCAATTGGAATTTTCTCCACATGTCCCGTTGGTTTAATCGGTGATGATGTACATGCAGTAGCTAAGGAAATGAAGGAAAAATTAGGTATTAATATATTCGGTTTTAGTTGTGAGGGTTATAAAGGTGTTAGTCAGTCTGCTGGTCATCACATTGCTAACAACCAATTATTCAAGCATGTGATCGGAACCGATGATACGCCTAGTGATGGAAAATATAGAATTAATTTGCTCGGTGAATACAATATTGGTGGTGACTCTTTTGAAATTGAGAGAATTCTATCTAAGTGTGGGATAGATCTCGTGGCAACGTTTAGTGGTAATTCGAATTATGATGCTTTTGCCAATTCGCACATGGCTGATTTAAACGTGATTATGTGTCATCGCTCGATTAACTATGTAGCGGAAATGATGGAGACAAAGTATGGAATTCCGTGGATAAAAGCTAATTTTATTGGAGCAAAAAGCACAGCAAAATCTCTGCGGAAAATTGCCCAATACTTTGAGGATCAAGAACTCATAGAGCGCGTAGAACAAGTAATTGCCGAAGAGATGCAGGAAGTTGATAGAGTGCAAGGCGCTGCAAAAGCGCGCTGTATGGACAAAACTGCGATGTTATTTGTCGGTGGTTCTCGAGCTCATCATTATCAGGATTTGTTTGCAGAAATTGGTATGAAGACGGTATGTGCTGGCTATGAATTTGGCCATCGAGATGACTATGAAGGTCGACGGGTGCTGCAAAGTATTAAGGTTGATGCGGATAGTCGTAGCATAGAAGAGATTCATGTGACACAAGATCCAGACAAACATAACCCACGGAAAACACCAGAGGAACTTGAAAGTCTGCAAGCTAAGGGGGTTTCATTTAAAGACTATCAAGGGTTAATGATTGATATGGATGAAAACACTTTAATTATTGATGATATTAGTCATTATGAAATGGAAAAGCTGCTTGACACCTATAAACCTGCGGTCTTATGTGGCGGTATCAAAGAGAAGTATGCTGTGCAAAAAATGGGCATTCCCTGTAAGCAACTACACAACTATGATTATAGTGGTCCATATGCTGGATTTAAGGGAGCAATAAACTTCTATACGGATATTGATCAAATGGTAAATACAAGAATATGGAAGTTAATCACAGCACCGTGGCAAGCTCATCCTGAGTTAATCGCTACCTTTGCAAAGGAGGCATAAGCATGTTATTAAGACATACAACAGATAAAATCCAGGAACGTAAGGCACTTGTTGTTAACCCGGCTAAGACCTGTCAACCCATAGGGGCAATGTATGCAGCGTTAGGCATTCATCGCTGTTTGCCCCATAGTCATGGGTCCCAAGGGTGTTGCTCTTATCACCGCAGTACTTTAACAAGGCACTACAGAGAACCGATAATGGCTGCAACAAGCTCGTTTACGGAGGGGTCGTCAGTATTTGGTGGGCAAGCAAATTTACTAGAATCAATCAGCAACATTTTTACTGTCTATGATCCAGATATCATAGCTGTTCACACCACATGTTTATCAGAAACAATCGGTGATGATATCGCACAAATAATTGCCAAAGCGCAAGCCGACGGGAAAATTCCAGAAGGTAAATCGGTCATTCATGCGAACACACCGAGTTATGTTGGTTCCCACGTTACTGGATTTGCAAATATGGTTAAGAATATGGTTATGTATTTTTCGAAGTCTAGTGATCTGAAAAGAGAGCAGATAAACATTATTCCTGGGTGGGTCGAACCAGCGGATATGCGTGAGATGAAACGCTTGACTACTGCTATGGGTATTAAAACTGTACTATTTCCCGATACATCTGATGTGTTGGACGCTCCCCAAACAGGAAGGCATCAGTTCTATCCTAAAGGTGGAGTAACTATACCGCAATTACAAACATCAGGGGACAGTAAAGCCACCATTTCCTTGGGGGAATTCACTTCCCTGCCAGCTGCGAAGGCATTAGATGCTAAGTGTAAAGTGCCCTTTCACAGTTTGGATATTCCGATTGGATTGACCGCTACGGATCGTTTTATCCAAACACTACACGACGTAACAGGTGCTGCAGTGCCAGATGAAATCACTGATGAGCGCGGTAAAATGGTCGATATCATTACTGATATGCAACAGTATTTTTATGGCAAACGAGTTGCTTTAGCGGGAGACCCAGATCAGTTAATTCCGCTGACTGAGTTTTTAGTGACATTAGGAATGCAACCTGTCTATATAGTTACTGGTACACCAGGCAAGCGATTTGAGGAGCGGATGAGTGAGATATTAACAGATGCTGTTCCAGATGCTAAATGTAAGCAAGCGGGAGATATGTTCTTGTTGCACCAATGGATCAAGCAGGAATCTGTTGATTTATTAATTGGAAATACCTATGGAAAATATATTGCTCGTGATGAAGATATTCCATTTATTCGTTTTGGTTTCCCGATTTTAGATAGGGTTGGTCACTCGTATCTTCCAAATGTTGGGTATGCGGGTGGAATACGATTATTGGAGAAATTGTTAAACGCAATCCTAGATCGTCAGGATAGTATGAGTTTAGAAGAGTCATTTGAATTAGTGATGTAAGTTGGAGGGTTAGGATGCGGATAATAGGAGTACGGAAGGATGATTGCTGTGGAAAAACCAAAGCACCATATATTTCTTTGTTCTAGTTCACGAATGAGTGGGGAACCTAAAGGAGTATGTCATCGGAAAGATGCGAGGGATCTTGTTTTATACCTACAATCCGAACTCGATGACCGAGGAATGACGGACTGTCTTGTTTCCAATACTGGTTGTTTGAAACTATGCGACCATGGACCAGTTATGATCATTTACCCCGAAGGGTATTGGTATGGAAATATATGTGAAGATGGAATTGATCGAATTTTGGACGCGCTTCAAGAAGGTAAACCAGAAGAAACACTATTAATTTAAGAACGCTAACAAGTCATTATGACTTAGGGTGAGCGATCGCTAATGCTCTGATTCTAGAATTGTCAGCATAGCTTGTGCCAACCGGTTATGGTGGTGATGAGACTTCGTACGAGTCTCATCACCACCATAACCGGTTGGGAAATTGCCCTTAAGGGTAGGCTCTTGTTCTAGCCCATACTTTGAATATCGGTGAGTGATTCCGACAAACTCTGAAGTTTCGCGGCAGAAGCAGCGATTTCCTCTATCACCGCCGATTGTTCTTGGGTAGCTGCTGCAACCGAGCTGCTGCTATCTTGAATTATCGTAGACCGTTCAACAACCACTTGGATATTTCGAGAAATTTGGAGAAACTGATCGATGAAACCTTGGATAATCTTGTCTGTGTGCTTGATTACTTGCAAGGTATCTTGGGCTTCTTTTGCTCCCTTAGCGATCTGTTCTACTGCATTTTTCGTGTTGTCTATGGTATCCTGAATTCTATTCTCAATCTGCTGGGCCGATATGGCTGACTCTTGAGCAAGCTTGCGAACTTCATCGGCAACAACCGCGAACCCTTTGCCGTGTTCGCCAGCCCTTGCCGCTTCAATAGCAGCATTTAGGGCCAGAAGATTTGTTTGGTCTGATATCTTCTTTATTGCCAAATTCACATTCCCTATCTCGTTAGAACTATCGCCTAGTGTATTAATTGTTGTTTCAATTGAGCGTATACGCTGATACAGACTTCCAGCATCTTCGACTGACTGTACCAAGCTATCGTGCCCCTCGTTTGCTTGTTGGACAATACTTGAAGCTCCAACCTCTATTTCTTTAATGATTCGGCTAATCTCTTGAATCTCATCATCAAAAACTTGTGTATTACTTGCAACTTCCTCTATAGAGGCACTAGATTCCTCTGTTGACGCAGCTAATTGTTCTGAGGTATCGGTTACCGCAGTAATGAGCTCTTTTTGTTTTGTGTAATTCTTAACAATTTCCACTGCGCCTAATGCACGGCCAGATCTGCTATAGACCCCCGCATTAGAAACTAATGTAGTCAGTTTGTGCCCATCCTTGTGAAAGACATCGACGATTACATCCTTGAGAAAATTGTGTTCGTTCACACACTTTTGAGTTGGACAATCGGAACAAACATCTGCCTTAAAGATGTCGCAGCATTTCATCCTCTCAGCTTCTTCTTGTGAATAACCTGTTAATTCTTGAGCGGCCTCAGACCAGAACACAATATTATAGTCCATATCTCTTACAAAATAGGGATCTGGCATAGCATCTTGGATGGCTTTTAACATGTCTAATTCTCGTATCCTACGTTTTACCACTGATTTCACCCTCCGGCTGGTAGTAAGGCTAGTCTAAAGTATGCAGTTAGTACTAAGGATTACCATTACTGATGCTGCATGCTTTGAGAATCTAGTTGCTTCTTAAGTAGTGTTTCTATGTCAAATCTGAATATCCTTCATCTATTATAACAGTGGGCTGTATGCCAGCCATAAACCAAGCCATTATCAAGCAGAGTTAATTGATTGCGTTATTTGACGTGATTATTTGATTCCATACTCGTTTTATTTCCAGTCTGGTTGAAGCTGGTTCTTTTGAATAGAAGTCAAATTTGATCCGATTGATCACTTGCTGTGCTTGCTCTTCGCGACTGTCAAAAAAGACAACAATGTATTGGTTGTCGTGCCACTTTGTTAGCAAGTCATTATTTCGGATATTGGCCTCGATTGCAACACGGAGAGCTTCTTTAGTATTTTCTAGATCGTTAACGTTTGTGGAGCCGATGACGGATATACTTGCGCTCCAATATCCATTGCTACTATCTTCGTGTATGCTATTCTGCCTTAGTGGAATAGGGTGATTTTCTGGTTCGTAGCTTTGTTCACTTGGGCGAATAAGCCTAAGGTTAGTGCTTAAATTTTTTAGTTTGTTTTTGTCACTAAGCAGGGCCTGTTCGAGTAAGGTATTTACTGTCTCATCGGGTTGAATACCAATCTCAGGGTATATTTTTGATTCTAAGTACCGCTGATACTTATGTGCTTCTTTAATCTTGCTTGTCGATATTAAAGACTGAATGTAAAGGTGGTGAAATTGTTCTTCATATGGTTCAACGACTAATGCGGTCTCGCACAGTTTACGGATACTTTCTGGTTGGTTTAGTTTGCCAAGGTGCTCAGCTAATTCTAATGTGCAGTTTACATACAGTTGTTGATAGTAATTGCGAACTGGTGTTATCCAATTTAACGAGGTGTGTTCAGGAAGATACATTCCCTGATATAATGCGAGGGCTTGTCGATAGGCTGTTATTGCCTTTGCAGAATCCTTATTTCCAACTTCCTTGGCGTGTTTTGATAACGCTTCCATTTCATCCGTATCCAACCAAAATTGGGCCGAAGGATGAAATCGGTAAAAGCCTTGGTTCAACGTAATATATTGGTGAGTGCTGCTTGCCAGATTATTAGTGGTTAATGTTTTACGCAATCGGTAAATCAGGTTTTGTAAAGCGTGTTCTGGATCTACAATATCCTGGTCAGACCAGAGCATATCAATTAATGCGGAACTAGGTATCATGCGGTTTCGGTGGGTTAGTAAATATCCGAACAACTCCCATAGTCGGTATGATTTTCGCTTTCCAGCAGTAATTACATGATCTCCTTTTATTATTTCAAATCTTCCCAACGTATATATTTTTAAGAAATCTCCCTTTGTGTTGACTTTAAATGAGGATACTTTATGATACATAGACCTATCATCCTCCTCGGTTGTTATAAGAGTATTATCGCCCTGTGGTTGTCACCATAGTGATAAACGATATCCAACAAGTAAACGTTTGTTACCATTTTGATCTACTTGATATTGGAGAACTACATAGTTATCATCGACAACTTCGTATCCTAAACTAGCCTGTGCTTGTTGTCGTTCTTTATCTTGTTCATAATGAAATGTAACTAGAAGACGGCTATAGCGCCATTCGGCTTGAGCCCACCAATAATTTTGAAAGCTGTATCCAGTCTTGGTACAATATGCTAATGGATAATACCCAGCTGATAAAGCGGTGTTAGGTGAAATCTCCACCCGATCACTTACTCCTAGTGCTACACTACTATCAGAGTCAGGGGTGTGAATTATCTGTATACCTACGTTCAAACCTTGATTGAACAAGGACTTGCTAAGACCAATTAAATACTTAGGCGTATTGATGGGGCGAGCAAGTATTTCGAAGAAAAGATGATCTTGCAGCCACCAACGGAGATTAATGTTATCGGGTCCTAAGGGGTCTAGTGAAAGAAGTAATTTTACATGATTTTCTTTAACTAAAGGATCAGGTTCAGGCCACACAATATCTGATAAACCGGCGAGGCTTCCGATTTTTAGCGTTGATATGGATGGTAATTCAGACATTGTAATAGCCCTAATATATAGTACATAACACCTTTCGTTGCTGGCGGAAGCGGTCTGGAATGAACGATTCTGCGAAGAGCTGGCTTGCTGGTATAGTAATGCAATAGGTTGAGTAAATTCGCTAGTCAACCATACTTCAGTATTTACCTGAGTGTTGGTGGAGGTTTCTAGATTAATCTGTGTTAAGACCTGTTTGTTATGTTCTGCTACTTGAATCGGCGATAAAGACAGTTGCATGGATCCTCCATGTGGAGGTATGATTTGGCGAGTCGAGTATCCTTCTTCAATAAGTGTGATACGCGAAGTTTCTCCAACAGCAACAATAACTCCTGGATGCATAGCAGTGAGACTAGTGGTCGATTGCTTATTGTTTAGGGTACTAAGCGAAGATAACGGATGCGCTCCGATCATTTTTAGCATGTCTGCCTGATAGATGATCTGTAATTCTGGGTTTGTGGGATCAATTAGACGTTCTGTTTTCATTTCGTCTAGACTAATATGCTGGTGTTGCATGGTGACGACCTCAACAATCTGCAGCTCGTAAACTACCTGGCGAGTCGTGGAAAAATGCTCAGCGTGGACAGGAAGAGCTACTAGATAAATGAAGCTAAGTGTTAACAGACTGATTATCCTGCACGTATATTTTGTCATCATTTATAATAACCCCCTATAAGATATCAACCGTAATAAAAATAAGAAGTTCCCTCTCTTCTTTCGTTTCAGCTTCATGGCTAAAGAGATAACGCAAAATGGGTATGCTTCCGATAAGAGGGACTCTTCTTTGCTGATCACTTTGTTGTTCAAGTGTCATGCCAGCTAAGACTAAAGTTTGTCCATTTTGAGCATAGACGGTGGTGGATACTTCGTTCCGTCGCACAGAGAAGCCTGTATTGTCTAAACGATTACCGCTATAATGGCTAACTTCGGGGGTGATTTTCAGTTTTATCTCATTGGAGTTGCTAATTCTTGGTGTCGCAAAAAGAGAAACTCCTACATTAACTCGCTCTAGGTGGCTGCCTGCACCTGTTGTGTTAGGCATAATTAAGTACTGCGTTTCGCCGGAAAAAAGCTTAGCTGTACCTCGATCATCTACTACAACAGAAGGATTAGCAATGATTTCTGCTTTTTGCTGTCCTTCCATAATTCGTAGTTTGCTTAGTAATTGACCGAAAATAGTAGAGCTCAAATTGAAGACATCACCATTATACCCAATGGCCGTTGTTGCAGTTGGGTTTAATTGATCATCGCTAAATGATAGACTCCACGAGTCCAATCCTAACTCAGAAAGGGCTGACATTGATACTTCGGTTACTATTGCTTGGATCATGAGTTGTTGGGAGCGACGATCAATTGCGTTTAGATCATTTGAAAATCGGGTTATGATTTCAGAGGGAGCTGTAATTGTAATTTTGTCCAAGTCGCGATTTGTTCGTAAAAACGCATCATAGAAACTAGGGAGTAAATCCCTTGCTTCAGTAGCAGAAATGTATTGTAGAGGAAATGTCTTGGTTTCGGCTAAATGATAAAAACTAGCACTCTTAGGATCTGCCATGCCAACTAGGTAGTAGTCGTCTATTTTTCGATAGCTATACCCCCCACCCAATAAGATCATGCTTAATGCTTTTTCCAGTGGTACATTCTCTAAATCCAGCGTAATAACCCCACGAACAGAATTGTCTACGATAATATTTACTCCTGTTTGCAAGACGATTTCTGTAATAGCTTCTCGAATGTCTGTATAAAAAAACAGGGTTGAAACTGTAGTTTCGTTTTCTGCTAATATTGGTTGACTCCACAGAATAAAACATAGTATCAAACATGCAAACAACTTTGCTTTCTTCACGTTGATGACCTCCTGATATTTGGGTTTGCTCCTTGTCCGTTTTACTGTAGTATATGTTTGTCCGTTCCATTTTATTCAATAACTGGTAAATATTTCTCCCATAAGAGATTCAGAATCCGAAACGTTGTGGTTCCGGATTCTGAGAAGAGGCTAACTATTTGATTTTCGTCGAATCAATCTCAAATGGCAGCGTTGCAGTAGCTATATTCTTGCTATCGTGTGTTAAATGTATTTCGGCAACATACTTACCAATATCTAAGGTTCTTGTGTTCCCTGCTAAGTACCCGCTAGTACTCGGTAAAATAGCGCTCACACCGTCTTGGATATGCAGTGGGACAGTTCGCTTTATAACGCCTTCTAAATCTTTAATATACATTACTCCGCTTGGTGTAATATGTGCGGGGCTCGTGTTTCGTACGACTAGGCTAAAGAGTAGAGATGAATTATCATCGGCAACATATTTAATGCTCTGAACATCAGCGGTATAAGTCCACCCATCGCCGACTAATACACGTAGAGGAATCGGATAAGAGTGTACTAACTCTCCATCAGTCGATAAAGCGTATACGATTAAGTTACCGTAATATCCACCTGGTTCAAGACTTCGATCAGTCCGGAAGGTTAACACATTTCGCCCGTTGCGCTGTGAGGCTAACTCAAATTGTTGTTCTCCCCTAAATTGAATGTCAATTGCCTTATAGACACAGTGAGTATAACCTTCCGATATCTCTTCTCCCCCGATAACAACTTGCATGGTTTTCGTGAAGTGGTTTTCGATCTGTAGTATTTGACTAATAGCTGCACCTGGCCGTAAAGCAATATTGATTGCTTCTGGTTCAATTTTGAGGATAGAGACTCGATCGCTTTGATCAAATTCATCTCCTGCTAGGGATAGCTTCTTACTTTCAATTCGTTGTCTTCCATCAGCGTAACGAACAAATAATCGTAACTCGTAATCACCTGGAGCTAGGTATTTCGTGATCGGTCCGATAAAGTCTACTTTAGCACCAGGATAAATTGTAGTGCTTTCACGTTTAGCTTGCATGTTTGATGGTGTTCTTAATGTCGATCGCTCTATTAAACGTCTGTTCTGACCTCGAATAGTCATCTCCATAGAAACAGGATACCGTAGAAGAGAAGGATTCTTAAAAGTAGCTTTCACTAATGGTTGTCGATTATCGTCTGCAATAATATCCCAGTGTACTACTTCTGCATATGGCCAAATACCGGGACTTTCAACTGTGATATTCAGTTGTATGGCATATCGCACAAGAAATTGAAGTCCGCTTTCGACACTATCGACCTGTGGTTGAACCATTATTACAATTGAGTGTGAGCCTGCAGTATTATAAGGAACTTGGATTGTGCCGTTGACTGTTGTTGATGCATCGGGCGGAACAACAACTTGCTTGTTTTCAAGAATAATCCATTCGGCAGGGGATTCTAGATGGCCTTCACTTAAGCTGAAACTGACGTCTCCTGTTGCAGATTGTATAGGTTGATACAATTGTAAGTCGACTGTTTTCTGTGTGTCAGTTGTGGTCAAATTGAAAGAAAAAGAGCTAGTTTCTCCTGGGCGCACCTTTACGTTTAAAGACATGGGTTGTACATTTACTGCATCAACAGGAATACTTGCTGTTAGGAAACACAAATAAAACAGAACTACTAGCTTTAATGTTGTTTTCATAATTCCACCATCCTATATTAGTTTGTACTATGTATATGAAGCATGTACAATTATATGCCAACAATAAATAGTTAGAGGTATACTTTAATGCGAATTAAAGAGCAGATTTCTGTCAGGAAATCTGCTCTTTAGCCCTAGGATTTAATTGTATAGCGAGTAGCTTTTCAAATAGTAATGTCTATGGCGCTGCAACTACTGTTACAGTAATTGTTGCGGTGTAAGGCTTGTCAGCTTCAACATTACAGATCTCACTAAGATAAAAGCCGAATGGAATATCGTATTGGGTTGGAGTACAAGCTGCATAATCTTGGAATATGGTTTGTGTATTTGAATAATTCGTAGCGTTTAACCCCATCCATTCTACATATTCTCCGCCTTTATGGCTTGCTGCATACGTCTTGTCATATCCAAGTGAGCTAGGTAAACCTAGATCGCGGTTCCAAATGCCGAAGACTGTTGGTACTGTATTAGGCATCCAGTTTGAACCGTCGACTGAAAATGTAACATTCACTGGGGTATTAGCAAAGACTCGTACTGAACTTAAATTGTGTCCAGGATCACCACCAAAAACTTGTGCTTCTGGTCGTTCGCCTTCCTCTAGATCTCCGATTAATTCTTCAAGTGCTGTGAGAAGGCTAGGTCCATCATTATAGTAGATGCCCTTTTCTCCGTTTAGGCTACCAAAGTCAAGAGACGCACTATCATTAAAGATATCAATTCTTGCACGTTGTGCGAATTGAACCGTTACATCAAGAGTTTTACCCTCGCCATCAAGGTCGTTACCTAGATTAGGATTCCATGCAGCCATTGCCATTGAGCCCAAGCTGAGTATTAGCATTAAAACTAATGTGAAACAGGTAAATTTTTTCATGTGTAATTCCTCCGTTTTTTATGTGTTTTTTGTTGATTTCTTGCTTCCCGTGTCCGATTAAACAGCTTCCTACTAATTATGTTCCAGTGAGTGTTTATTAATCACCTCCTAATTATAGTAGAGCATTTAGAGTCACCTTGTTAGGATGTATACCCTCCATCTGGGTACATGCTTTTCGGATAGTTGTTAAGTTGTTGTGGTATGCGAGTGATGGAGTGGCTTTAGGTGACAATGTCCCTTATGCTTAAGGGAAACTTAAAGTCTAGTTAGAGTATACTTTTTGGTTATCACATAGTAGTCACACTAAAATCTTATATAAATCTCATTTATGGAGAATGGAGAAATTGATCAGAGTATCTTGACAACACAGATGCAAAGGAAGTCAGCTTTCATTATCCGCAAAAGCAGCCTTTTTAGGCGATTTTACAAACTATTTACATGAATGCCGGGTTCTGCTATTGCATATTAACACCAAAGTTTAGTATAATGATACAAAGGATTGCTGGATGTATGGGTTTATTCGCAATGTAGTTGTGCATAGTTAGTATAAATATACATTTAATCTGCTGAAGCTCAAGGGGGTTAGCAGGATGCAAAAACAAGGAGCTGTATCACAAATGCTAGAGGGATTCAAAATCGTTGAAGGTGGAATTACGAGCGCTAAAGGCTTTCATGCTAGTGGTTTATACTGTGGGATTAAGAAAAAGCGCTTAGATTTAGCTTGGTGTTACTCAGAAGTGCCAGCGAATGCTGCTGGTGTTTATACCATGAATCAGTTTCAAGCAGCACCTCTAGTCGTGACCAAAGCGAGTATTGCGGTGGAACAAAAGCTACAAGCCATTCTCGTTAACTCTGGTGTAGCCAATGCCTGTACTGGAGAACAAGGGTTAAGAGATGCTTATGCGATGCGTCAGCTATTAGCTGGGCACTTTCAGATCAAAGATGAATATGTAGCTGTTACATCCACTGGTGTGATTGGTGATTTACTACCAATGGATAAGATTACCCAAGGAATTGCGCAAATCACCGATTGGCAAACCTGCACAGAGCCTCACTTGTTTGAGCAAGCGATTATGACTACAGATCTAGTTTCGAAACGAGTAGCTGTAGAGACGATCATTGACGGTAAGGTCATCACCATTGGCGGTGCTGCAAAAGGTTCGGGAATGATTAAACCTAACATGGCCACCATGCTTGGCTTCGTCACAACCGATGCTGCTGTGGATCCACACAGCTTGCAAGCTGCATTGCGGCAGGTCACGGATGAATCCTTTAATATGATTGCTGTCGACGGGGATACCAGTACTAATGATATGGTCTTAGTATTAGCCAATGGAATGGCAGGTAATGACCTCTTAACTGCAGAACATCCAGAGTGGTCGAAGTTTTTAGCGGCTTTGCATCATGTCTGCCAGGAATTAGCCAAAAAAATAGCACGGGATGGCGAAGGGGCCACAAAGCTGATCGAAGTGCAGGTGAGTGGGGCGCGCAACGTAGAGGTGGCGCGGGGAATCGGCAAAACAATTATTATGTCAAGTTTAGTAAAAACAGCGATGTTTGGTAAGGATCCTAATTGGGGACGGATCGTTTGTGCTATAGGCTATAGTGGGCAAGAAATGGACCCGAATAAAGTGGAGGTATCCCTTGGACCGATTAACGTCTTTAAGAAAGGAGTTCCTACCCATTTTGATGAAGCCCAGGCGGTGAAATATCTAGAAGAGGAACATATCCAGATTTTTGTAGAGTTAGGATTAGGCGAGACCCAGGCCGTTGCTTGGGGATGCGATTTGACCTACGATTATGTGCGGATTAATGCAGCATATCGAACGTAAGGAGGATGCTAAATGGAAATCACCATGCCAAATCATCAAGCAATTATGGAAACCTATAATCGCTTTCCGGTGACCTTAGTTAAAGGGAAGGGTAGTCACGTCTGGGATGATCAAGGCCACCAATATCTTGATTTTACTTCTGGGATTGCAACGTGTAATCTCGGTCATGTCCCCGATTATGTGCATGAGAAGTTAACCGCGCAAGTAGACACACTCTGGCACTGTTCGAATTTATATCATATTCCGCCCCAGCAAGCCTTGGCCCAGTTATTAGTGGATCATAGCTGTGCGGACCAAGTCTTTTTCTGTAACAGTGGAGCGGAAGCGAATGAAGGTGCGATTAAGCTCGCTCGGAAGTGGGGTAGAGAAACCAAAGGTGAGCAAGCGTATAACATTATTACCTTTAAACAGTCCTTCCACGGTCGTACCTTAGCCACATTGTCTGCCACTGGTCAAGCAAAGATTCAACAGGGGTTCGCACCCTTAGTCCAAGGATTTCAGTACTTACCTTATAATGATAGTGATGCACTTGAGACTATTGATTACGATACAACCTGCGCGATTCTACTCGAAGTGGTGCAAGGTGAAGGCGGAGTGTTGCCAGCAGATCCCGATTGGTTAACCAAGCTCGCTAGCATTTGTCAGAAAAAAAATATGCTACTAATGATTGATGAAGTCCAAACGGGAATGGGTCGTACCGGAGAGCTCTTTGGCTATCAACACTTCTCTATCGAACCGGATGTTTTTACCTTAGCCAAAGGATTAGGCTCGGGGTTTCCTATTGGTGCAGTGCTTGCTAAACAACATGTAGCCAAAC
This sequence comes from Limnochordia bacterium, assembly GCA_007116145.1. Lineage (GTDB taxonomy): Bacteria > Bacillota > Limnochordia > Darwinibacteriales > DTU012 > CSBR16-88. Next base: position 30,607 of record SKJB01000067.1, read on the forward strand.
AGTTTCAACCAGGAACACATGGAAGCACCTTCGGTGGTAATCCCCTAGCTGTAACAGCTGGTCTTGCTACTTTAGAGTATATGTTAGCTCACAATATTGCCAGTCAAGCAAACGAGCTAGGGCTGTACTTAAATTCCAAGCTCGCGCCGCTTGTCGCTAACTATTCGATTGTTGAGGCCATACGGGGCATGGGTTTGTTAAAGGGATTACTTGTGAGTGAACAGGCAGCTGAGATTGTCGCAGCTGCGCGTGCCCAAAGGTTGCTAATCCTCTTAGCTGGTCCTAATGTGGTGCGTATTTTGCCTCCACTGACCACGACCAAAATGGAAATAGATCAGGCTGTAGGGATCTTAGAAAGTATTTTTAAGAAAGGATTGATGGCAGATGTTAAATCCAACATATGACTTTAGAGGCCGAGATTTCCTCGCTTTAGGTGATTTTTCATCGGAAGAGATTCAGTTTCTCTTAGAGGAAGCAATTAAGTTAAAGCAAATGCAGAAAAAGAGGATTCCCCATCCATATCTACAGGGTAAGGTGCTAGGTATGATATTCGAGAAATCATCCACACGTACTCGGGTATCCTTTGAAGTTGGCATGTACCAACTAGGAGGCCAAGCCATATTCCTTAGTTCTAATGATATTCAGTTAGGACGCGGTGAGACCATCAGTGATACCGCACACGTGTTATCTCGTTACGTAGATGGCATCATGATCCGGACGTTCGCCCATGCTAAGGTCGAGGAGTTGGCGAGTGTTGCATCGATCCCTGTGATTAATGGACTCACGGATACGCATCATCCATGCCAAGTCTTAGCGGATTTATTGACTATTCTTGAACATAAAGGCAAGTTAGCTGGGTTAAAATTATGCTATGTCGGTGATGGTAACAACATGGCAAATTCGTTGCTAGAAGGCGCTGTTAAGGTAGGGATGGATATTGCCATTGCTACACCGGTAGGTTACGAACCTGACGAGCAGGTAGTGGCTCAGGTGCTAGCGTTAGCTGCTAAGAACGAAGTCGAGGTAACAATTACTACCGATCCCGTAGTAGCGATGCAAGATGCTGATGTAGTCTACACCGACGTCTGGGCAAGCATGGGTCAAGAGAGTGAGCAACAAAAGCGCTTAGCAGAATTTGCAGCCTATCAAGTAAATGGCAAACTAACCGCGCATGCGAAGTCTGATTTTATCTTTTTACATTGCTTGCCTGCCCATCGAGGAGAGGAAGTAAGTGTAGATATCGTCGATGGACCACACTCCGTTGTCTTTGATGAAGCCGAAAATCGCTTGCATGCACAAAAAGCTATTCTTAAAGCACTGATGGGGGGCTGAATAGAGTACCGGGTTAGGGTCAAGCGATTAGGGAGTAAGGGAGAATAATTTTGATTTTTTGGGTTGTTTTTCTTGTAATATGGTTTATTATAGTAATTATGGATCTACAAAATTATACACTGAGCATAAGGGAGAGAATAACATGGCTAAAGAAAAAATTGTTTTAGCGTATTCAGGTGGATTAGATACATCTGTTGCGATTAAATGGATTCAGGACGAATATGGATATGATGTAATTGCTTGCGGCATCGATCTAGGGGAAGATAAAGATCCCGAGGCGCTGCGTGTTAAGGCAGAGAAAATTGGGGCAATTAAAGCCATCATGATCAACGGCAAGGAAGAGTTAGCTGAAGAATATGTTTTGCCAGCGCTGAAAGGCAATGCATTATATGAAGGTAAATACCCACTATCAACAGCTATCGGACGGCCGTTAATTGTTAAGAAGCTAGTAGAAGTAGCCCATGCTGAAGGCGCCGTGGGAATTGCCCATGGTTGCACCGGTAAAGGCAACGACCAAGTACGGATCGAAGTTTGCATTCGCGCCCTTGACCCATCATTAAAAATCTTAGCTGTCATTCGCGATTGGGGGATGTCACGCGAAGAGGAAATTGCATATGCCGAAACCCATAATATTCCTATTCCGATCAAGAAGGACAATCCATTCTCAATCGATTCCAATATTTGGGGGCGAGCTTGTGAGGCTGGCGTTTTGGAGGATGCATGGGTAGAAGCGCCCGAAGCAGCTTACACAATGACCAATCCGATTGAAAAGACACCGGATCAACCAGAGTATCTAGACATAGAGTTTGTGCAAGGCCGCCCGGTAAGTCTTAACGGTGAAAAAATGGATCTCTTGCCCTTAATTGAAACGCTTAATGAAATTGGTGGTAAGCATGGTGTGGGTCGGATTGATCACATTGAAAATCGACTTGTGGGGATTAAATCTCGCGAAGTCTATGAGAATCCAGCAGCGTTGATCCTAATTAATGCGCATCGCGAGTTAGAATTTCTCACCCTTCCACGAGTAGTCACAGAGTTTAAAACAATTGTTGAACAGAAGTTTACCAATTTAATCTATGATGGTTTGTGGTTTTCGCCACTATTTCCGGCCATTGAAGCATTCATTAATGAAACCCAGCAGGTTGTTTCTGGTACGATTCGTGTTAAGCTCTTTAAGTCTAGCCATGTAGTAGTGGGACGCAAGTCGGAGAATAGCTTATATAGCGAAGCACTAGCTACTTACACAACAGATGATGATTTTGATCACAAAGCAGCGGAAGGTTTCATTAAACTATGGGGCTTATCGACAGAAGTGTTTGCGCAAGTACACAAAAAGTCCTAAGGGGGAATGAGCCATGTCTAAGCTGTGGGGTGGACGTTTCACCAAGGAAACCAATAAACTAGTGGAGGAATTTACAGCTTCCATCACATTTGATCAACATTTAGCGGCTGAGGACATTCAAGGTAGCCTAGCACATGTGCAGATGCTCGTTGAATCTGCGATTATTTCGGCTGAGGACGGTGAGCAGATCAAGGCTGGGCTTACAAAGATCCTCGCACAATTACATGCAGGTCTTTTAGAATTCGATGTGGCGCACGAGGATATTCATATGAATGTCGAGAAATTGCTGCTAGCTGAAATTGGACCTGTGGGTGGAAAGCTCCACACTGGTCGGAGTCGTAATGATCAAGTAGCAACAGATATGCATCTCTATCTCAAAAATAAAATTAGTGGGCTAATTGCTCTTTTAGTTGCAGTGCAAAACAGTATCGTTACGCAAGCGAAGAATAATTTAGAAACAATTATGCCAGGTTATACCCATCTACAACGAGCACAACCCATATCCTTTGCCCATCATCTTATGGCGTATTTTTGGATGTTGCAACGTGATAAGGAACGCTTACACGATAGTTTAGCTCGAGTTGATATACTTCCATTAGGTGCGGGCGCTTTAGCCGGCACGACCTTTCCCATCGACCGTCAGCGCACAGCCGAACTATTAGGGTTTTCGCAAGTTTATCCTAATAGTATGGACGCTGTTAGTGATCGGGATTTTATCATCGAATTCCTTTCCAATGCGTCGATCTTAATGATGCATGTCTCGCGACTATCGGAAGAATTAATTATTTGGTCTAGTCAAGAATTCCAATTTGTAGAGCTAGATGATTCTTTTTGTACCGGTTCAAGTATCATGCCGCAGAAGAAAAACCCAGATGTTCCTGAATTATTACGAGCAAAGACGGGTCGCGTCTATGGCAATCTTATGGGTCTACTAACTGTGCTAAAGGGCTTACCGCTTGCGTATAATAAGGATATGCAGGAGGATAAGGAGGGAATGTTCGACACGGTAAAAACCGTAGAAGGAACACTCGCTTTGTTAGCACCCTTGCTTGCTACAATGCAGGTTCGAACAGATAAGATGGCGAAAGCAACCAGAGAAGATTACTCCAATGCGACGGATATTGCAGACTATCTCAGTAAGAAAGGACTGCCATTTCGCGATGCGCACGCAGTAATCGGGCAAATTGTGCTTTATGCTATTAAGGAACAGAAGTATCTACTAGATTTAAAACTTGATGAGTATCAAAGATTTAGCACACTTTTTTGCGACGATATCTACGAGATTTTACAGCCGTTAGCAACAGTGAAGAGTCGTAATAGTTACGGCGGTACCGCTCCAGCACAAATCACAGAGCAGATAAAACTAGCTGAGCAAAAGTTGGATGCCAGGCTGTAATAGGAGGGAATCGTATGCGAATTAAAGATCCTGTAAGTGGAATTAGCCATTTAATAGGATTGATAGCATCGGTTGCAGGCCTAGTGTTCTTAGTATTTCGCACCCTAGGTGATGCGCCCAAAGTAATAACGATGATGATCTATGCTACGAGTCTAATTTTACTCTATGGAGCAAGTAGCGTCTACCATCTTCTGAATACATCGCCCCGCACAACTGTGGCTTTACGCAAGTTTGATCACACATCGATTTTTTTGCTGATTGCGGGGTGTTATACACCCGTATTCTACCACGGATTACAAAACGGGTGGCGAGTAGGAATGTTGATTACCATTTGGACGATTGCTCTGGTAGGCATAGTATTAAAAGTGGGTTGGATTAATTTACCACGTTTTTGGTCTACCTCGCTCTATGTGGCAATGGGTTGGATAGCAATCGTACCCTTTAGCCAACTGTTACAGAGCATTCCGCTACGAGCGATGATTCTACTATTTATTGGTGGGGGATTCTATACGGTGGGTGCAGCGATTTATGCCAGTAAAAAGTTGGATTTTTACCCTGGAGTCTTTGGATTTCATGAGGTGTGGCACTTTTTCGTGTTAGCGGGAAGTGCTACCCATTTTATTTTGATGTATCAATATATCTCCGTACTCTAAAAAAGTGGTTGCAGCTATCGAGTCTGTCTGCTATAATGAGTATATTGTATTGGGCGAATAGCTCAGCTGGGAGAGCACCTGCCTTACAAGCAGGGGGTCACAGGTTCGAGCCCTGTTTCGCCCACCAGAAAATAATTAACCTCCGGTACTTAGTGCCAGAGGTTTTTTGCTGTGCTCTTTTTTAATTATTGGCCGTCTGAATTTCATCAGCTGTAAAAAGAATCGCTTTGGTAGTGATAACCACTAAGGGTCCAATCACAAAACCAAAGACACCGAAGAGACGAACGCCGACAAATAGCGAAAACAGAGCCAACAAGGGATGAACTCCGATGCGATCTCCAACTAATTTTGGTTCGAGTATCTGTCTGACAGTAAAAATTAGTGCGTACGTGATCAAGAATCCGATAGCGAGTGAGTAATCTCCATTTGTAAAGGACCAAACCGCCCAAGGTAAGAAAACCAAAGAGGGTCCAATTGCTGGAATAAAATCAAGAATGAAAATGAGAATGGCTAGAAACCAAACATAAGGAGCTTGTAGGATTAAAAAACCGGTAGTGGCAATTGTTGCTGTGATTGTCACAATAATGAGTTGTGCACGAATGTAACCCATGGCACCGCTGAGTATACCGTTGCGGACACGGAGCAATCTTTGATGCGCTTCACTTGGAAACAAGCCCAGTAAACTCGTTTGAATTCGTTCTTTATCCTTACTCATAAAAAATGTAGCTAAAAATGTGACGATGGTATAAATCAAGATACGTGGAATGTCTTTTACTAGGTTGACCACGATGCTCAAAAGGTTTTGTCCGGTATCGGCAATGAATTGATTTACATCTTTCACACTGTCTTCGATAACCCGAAATAGATTCGGTGGAATGTGTTCTTGTAATTTCTGGTAGGATTGCACCCAAGATTCGAATTGTTTAACCTCGAGTAGTGAAAATCCATATCCTGAGGTTGTAAGGGTTTGTAATTCATTCCACGCATGTAAGAGTACAGTCACACCAGCAATTACGATTATGGAAAACAGGGCAATTAAAACAAAAAAAACGGCGATCGTCCGATTAATTCGCAGCTTCTCTTGTATATAGGAAACGGCGGGATCAATCATCGCTGCTAATCCAGTTCCAATCACAAAGGGTGCTGTATAGGGCATGATCAGGCGGGTAAAGGCCACAGCAAAGAGGCCCATCCCTAGGATGTAATACACAATTTTTGGAATCTTAGTTAAAATAGTGTTTGCGGTCAATCTGCTCTCTCCTTCGATGCAACATAAAACTAGCTATGTAACAGTAACAGTAACAGTAACAGTAACAGTAACAGTATCAGTATCAGTATAACATAAAGTAGTGTGGAAAGACTAGGCAAAGATTACCACATAAAATCATGTAGTTTGGGAAAAGCTGTATCAGTAGATACATATAGGTGGTGAAGTTGATGAAAGTTTTAGAGTTATCGTGGGAATATCCACCAAAGGTGATTGGTGGACTAGCGAGAGCTGTTGCTGACTTGTCGGAGACCTTGGCAATCCAGGGGCATGACGTACGTGTGCTCTCTAGTGACTATCCAGACGTGGTTAATTATGAGGTCCGAAATGGTGTTCAAGTTTACCGGGTGAATTCCCATTATCCACATCCTTTAAATTTTTTAGACTCGGTTTTATATTTAAATTTCCATTTAATTGAAAAAGCAAATCAACTTTGGAATGAAGGTTGGCACTGGGATGTGATTCACGCCCATGACTGGCTTGTTGGGCACGCAGCAAAAGTACTAAAACACAGTAGTCAAAAACCAATGATTGCCACTATCCATGCAACAGAGTGGGGGCGTAATAATGGATTGCATAGCGATATGCAAAGACATATTAGTGATATCGAATGGTGGTTGACTTATGAAGCGTATGCTGTGATTTGTTGTAGTCATTATATGGTCCGTGAACTACAACGCATTTTTCAGGTTCCTAAAGATAAGTTGTACATGATTCCCAATGGGGTCAAAGTAGAAATGTTTAGTGAACATCATCCAAACCTTCAGGAATTTCGTGGGAGCCATGCCCATCCCGATGAGCAAATTATTTACTATGTGGGGCGCTTGGTTCATGAAAAAGGGGTACAAGTATTACTAGATGCTGTGCCGAAGGTTTTGGCTCGTATGCCTAAAACTAAGTTCGTGATTTCTGGTAAGGGTCCAGGAGAAAGAGAACTCCACCAGCGAGCGGCCCAATTAGGAGTAGCGAATCGGATCCACTTTACGGGTTTTATTGATGATGTTACGCGTAACAGTCTCTATCGCGTGGCTGATGTTGCTGTTTTCCCCAGCCTATACGAACCATTTGGTATTGTTGCTTTAGAGGCTATGGCTGCGCAAGTATCTTTGGTCGTTAGTGATATTGGTGGGTTTGCGGAGATCATCGCGCATGGCAAGAATGGAATGACTAGTTATGCTGGAAATAGCCAGTCTCTTGCAGATAATATTGTCACACTGCTCCAAGCACCAGAATTTGCCAAGAAACTTCGCTACCAAGCGTACCAGGATATCCTTAATAAGTATCAACTGTCTAAAATAGCGGAACAAACAGCCCAGGTTTATCAAGCGATGAGCGGTAGACATGGTGACAATGATTCGCGCGATCTCCTGAGTCGCATGAAAAGTGTAGTCTTGCATGGGCGCTACCAAGAAACACAGGACCTTAATGCCGTCACATCCACAGTAACTAAAAGCTCTCGAAAGGAGGAAGAATGATGAAAGCGGTAATCATGGCTGGTGGCGAAGGCACTCGTTTGCGTCCTTTAACATGTAAGATACCAAAACCGATGGTGCCAGTCGTAAACCGGCCGATGATGGAACATATTCTAAATCTATTAAAGCGCCATCAGATAACGGAAATTGCTAATACGCTTTGGTATCTTCCAGATCACATTCGTGATTATTTCGGTGATGGCGAACAGTGGAATGTCAATATGGAATACTTTGTGGAAGAGAAGCCGCTTGGTACAGCGGGAAGTGTAAAGAATGCCCAAGACTTCCTAACAGAACCCTTCGTGGTCGTTAGTGGTGACTCTCTCACGGATATTGATTTATCAGCTGCTATTCGTTTTCATCAGCAAAAAGGATCATTAGCCACAATCGTATTGACAAAGGTTGATAATCCACTGAGTTACGGGGTGGTAATCACTGCAGGTGACGGTAAGATCACGAAATTTTTAGAGAAACCTGGCTGGAGTCAAGTCTTTAGTGATACTGTAAATACAGGGATATATATATTAGAGCCAGAAGTGTTAGCAAAAATTGCGTTTAATGAAAAGTATGATTTTAGTCAGGACCTCTTTCCGCGTTTGCTAGCGGAGCAAGCGCCATTATATGGTTACATTGCGGAGGGGTATTGGTCTGATGTGGGAAATCTAGATGTGTATCGCAGATCGCAGCAAGATTGTCTTGATGGTAAGCTCTGGATTGAAATGCCAGTTCCTGTAAGAACTGGTGTTTGGATTGAAGATGGAGCTAGAATTGCCGCCGATGCAGTACTGGAAGGTCCAGTATATATCGGACGAGAAAGCAAGGTGTCTGACGGGGCCTATGTCGGACCTTATACGATTGTTGGAGATCATGGATATATAGCCGCTGGGGCTAGTCTAAAACGAAGCACTCTCTGGAATGGAGTTAACGTAGGCAAAGAATCCCAGATTCGCGGTACAATCCTTACTAGTCAAGTATTTTTAGAGGATAAAGTGAAAACGTTTGAGGGTGCAGTCATAGGCGAAAAAACGCGAATTGGTCTACAAACAATGATTTCGCCTAATGTAAAGGTTTGGCCTGGTAAACAGGTTATTAGTGGGTCAACACTTAATCAAGCTTTAGTGTGGGGCCATCAGGAAGATCCAGCCATTTTCACTGAGACAGGTATGCGAGGCGATATTCGTGGCCTGCTAACGCCCGAGATGATTACGAAGATAGGGTTAGCCTATGGGGCTTGGGTGGGGTGTGGTAAAAACTTATTAGTGACAGCTGATGGTAGTAAAATTGGCAGGATCACAAAACGATCCTTGACAGCAGGATTACTTAGTGCAGGGGTTCATGTGCTTGACGGGGGGACTGTGTCAGGAAATTTGACTCGCTATGGAGTGGCCTATCTACAGGCTAATGGTGCTCTCCATTGTCACCAGGTAACCGATCAAGAGAACCAGATTAACATTCAGGCTTGGGACAAGGACGGGTATTGGCTCGCGAAGGGTGATCAACGAAAAATAGAGAATTTATTCTGGCGTGACGATTTCCCGCGACCGTCTTGTGAGGATTTAGGTGAATTATCGTATGTTCCGAGCCTTGTTAAACAATATGTAGCTAGTGTTGTAGAGTTATACAGTAACCGATTGACTGGTCTAGCAGTTGGTCTTACATCCGATGCTTCATCCCCGTTGCAGGAAGGCGGACTCGCAGCTTTAGTCCTGGATTTTCTCGAAAAAGCAGGATGCAGTGTAAGTGAGGATGCTAGCAGTGTTCAGATTCTTATTGACGGTGATCGCTGGTCTATTAAGGATGAACGTGACGAGGAGTTAAATGAAGATCATTGGTGGGAGCTGTATTCACAAGTACTAGCTCGGCGGCAAACAGGAGATATTGCTGTACCAATAGATGTGTCGCATCATATTTCCCAAAGTGCTAAAGCAAAAAAACTAGGTGTTCATTGGACGAAAAAAGATCAGCGGGCTTGGATGGAAATCGCTTCAGAGTTAGGAAATACTGTATCTTATGACGGTCACAAAGGAGAGTTTTTCCCCTATATAGAGCCACTCATTAGTATTGCAGAAATCCTCAGCTTTCTCAAAGAGACAGGGCAACCGTTGCATAGCCTCCGGAGCACTGTTGCGAGTACGCGTTTAGATAAAACTGTTTTCTGTCCTTGGAAGGATAAGGGACGGGTGATGCGTACCCTGATGAATTCAGCAGATGTAACAAAGAGTAGTTTTGTGGATGGATTAAAGCATCATACGGCAAGTGGTTGGGCATTAGTCATACCTGATGGCGATAATCCTGTATTTAACATTTCAACGGAAGCAGAGACCGTGGAAGAAGCTAATCATTTGGCAGACTATTATACAAAGACCATTGAGAATATACTTCAAGGGGAGGGAGCTCATTGAGTGAGCCAATACCATTTGTTCAGAGAATTCCTGATTTACCAATAGCATATGGCAAATCTCGTTTGATCTGTCTGGTGAAGAACTTGAACTGGGTGTATGTTTTTTGGGAATTGTTACCAGAGCAAGTAGTTAATGCCTATGCACAACTTGGTCAATTGTCCCAATGTCGTAAGATTCTCCGAGTACACAAGGGTGAAGCCGGAAAGCAAGAAGCTATTGCAGACATCACAGTTGATCATGATGTGGGATCGCACTATTTATACTTAGCAGATCCAGGCAAGCCCTATTGTATCGAATTTATGGTTACTGATGGTGATCGATTCATAAGTTTACGAACATCTAATTTTGTCGTTACTCCATTTGGCAAAGAGAGCGATGTACAAGATGAAGAATGGGCAACCATTGACGAACTATATGAGCGTTATAAATATTCTCATTCTACACAGTCGTCACCTATGGTGTTCGATGCTGCGCAAAAAATCCAGCGAGAGAAGGATGAATTAGATTTAGAGGTTTACACCGAGTTAATCATTCACGGCAAAGCGACTCCAGGAGCGAATGTCTTTATCCAGGGAGAACAAGTAGATACTAAGGATAACGGCTCATTCTCTCTGCGTTATAGTCTAGAGGAAGGGACATATGTTTATCCGATTAAGGCGGTAGCCGTTCACGAAAAAACTACAAGAACCATTGTCCCAGTGATAATGAGAGAAACTTACTAAGGGGGAATGACAATGAAACCAAAAGGGATGTTAGCTCTTGTTTTGCATGCCCACTTGCCGTATGTTCGTCACCCAGAATATCCGAATAGTATTGAGGAGCACTGGCTATTTGAAGCCATGACGGAAACGTATATTCCGTTGCTACAAATGTTTGGACGTCTAGATCGCGATGGAGTGCCGGGTAAAATAACTATGTCACTAACGCCCACGCTCGGTTCGATGCTACAGGATGAGTTGTTAATGAATCGTTATGATCAGTATTTGGATCGCATGATTGAATTGGCCCAAAAGGAATTAGAGAGAACACGTTGGCAAGCAGAGATTTTTCCACTAGCTCAAATGTATTATGCTTTATATAAAGATACCAAGCATGCTTTCGCCAACGAGTACCATCGGAATCTCGTCAAAGCATTTGGATTGTATCAGGCAAAAGGAAAAGTCGAAATTATTGCATCCTGTGCGACCCATGGATTTTTGCCACTTATGGATCAACCGCAAGCGATCGATGCCCAAATCGGAGTCGGTGTGGAATGGTATCGTCGACAGTTTCGTCAGGACCCTGTTGGATTTTGGTTGCCGGAGTGTGGGTATGCACTTGGGGTGGATAAAGCTTTGCAAAAGCACGGGGTTAGGTATGTGATTACGGATACGCACGGCGTGTTACATAGTATCCCAAAACCACGTTATTCTGTTTATGCTCCCATCTATAGTCCTACGGGTGTAGGGTTCTTTGGGCGTGATATGGAGTCGTCGAAGCAGGTTTGGAGTGCAACAGAAGGCTATCCAGGAGATTTTGAATACCGCGACTTTTATCGCGATATTGGTTATGACTGTGAGTTTGACTATGTTAAACCATATTTACCTGGCGGGGTTCGGGGCAATACCGGCATTAAATACCACAGAATTACCGGAAAAGACATGGAAAAGCAACCATACTCTCCTCATGCAGCCAGGGAAAAGGCAGCGCAGCATGGGGGAAACTTTATGTTTAATCGTGAAAAGCAAATAGAATTTTTGTGCAATCATATGGATCGTGAGCCGATTATTGTCGCTCCGTATGATGCAGAGTTGCTAGGACATTGGTGGTTCGAGGGTCCGCAATGGTTAGAATTCTTAATTCGTAAGCTAGCCTATGATCAACAGATAATTACTTTAGGCACTCCTGGGGAATACTTAGACCAATACCCGCAGAATCAGGTGGCACAACCATCGATGTCTACCTGGGGAAATAATGGTTACAATGAAGTGTGGCTCGATGACTGTAATGATTGGATTTATCAACATCTCTCGCTAATTGCAGCCGAAATGGTACAATTAGGTACTATAGAAACTACGAATCAATTAATGCAACGGGCGTTAGCTCAGGCGGTTCGAGAGGTGTTGCTGGCCCAAAGTAGTGACTGGGCTTTTATTATTAAGGCAGGTACTATGGTCGATTATGCCACTTATCGCACCAAAGTACACGTAGCTAGGTTCTGGCAATTACATGATCAGATCCGAAAGGAAGCAATTGATGAAAAACAACTTGCAGAGATCGAAAGACAAGACAATATTTTTCCTGATTTAGATTATCGCGTGTATCGACAAGGTATAACTTTGGAGGCGATCGCACAAATTAGTTAAAGAGGAGTGAATCTAAGTGGGAACCTATAACTATCGCAAGCCAAGAGTAGCTTACTTTTGTATGGAATTTGGTTTGGACGAGAGTTTTCCCATATATTCAGGTGGATTAGGTATCTTAGCTGGAGATCTAATCAAAGCAGCCCGTGATTTGGATGTACCCATGGTTGGCGTGGGTATTCTTTGGAAGGAAGGATACACAAGTCAATTTATTGATGAGAATACGAACCCATACGACTGTGCGCAGGAATATAGTCGAGATCATTTGATCGATACTGGGGTAACTGTAAATCTTAGTATCCGTGGAGAAGATGTGGTATGCAAGGTCTGGCTTACTGAAAAATATGGGAATGCTCCACTATATCTGTTAGATACTAATTTTCCTGGTAGTAAACATGGTTGGATGACACGGCAACTCTACCATGGACATGACCAAGATCGCGTGGCTTCAGAAATGATTCTCGGCATTGGTGGGGTTCGAGCACTACGAGCTTTGGGTCTTGATATTGATATATATCACTTAAATGAAGGTCATGCAGTGTTTTCTGGTTTTGAGTTAATTCGTGAAAGTATGCAAAATGGCCTGCGGTTTAATGACGCCTGGGAAGAGACAAGACAACAGATAGTTTTCACCACGCATACCCCAGTGATGGCCGGTAATGAGGAGCATGATCACGGCCTTCTCCGATTCATGGGTGCTTATAATGGCTTGCATTACGAGCAAGCTGTTGCCATCGGTGGTAATCCATTTAATATGACGGTAGCTGGTTTACGTTTAAGTAGTATCGCAAATGGCGTCTCACAGCTTCATGGTATGACGGCTCGATCTATGTGGCGAGGCAATGAGGGTACCTCACCGATTATCGGAATAACCAACGGAGTTCATCAAGGCACCTGGCAACATAAACAAATTAAGCAGATCCATAGCACCCAAGGAAATCTTTGGAAACCACACATGACGGCTAAAAAACAATTGATAAGTTATATAGAGGAAAGAACGGGAGTGCGACTCGACACAGAAAACCTTATCATTGGGTTTGCTAGACGGGCTGCCACATATAAGCGAACGGGGTTAGTGTTTAATCAACCTGAGATCATCGAGCCACTACTAGAGGATCGAACGGTGCAATTAGTATTTTCTGGAAAGGCGCACCCGCAAGATGAAACGGGCAAACAAGTGATTCGTAATCTCATAAAAATGGTGAAGAAGTTCCCTCAGAGCGTAGTTTTTCTTGAAAATTACAATATGGAAGTCGGTCGCTTACTAACCTCTGGTTGTGATGTTTGGCTAAACAACCCACAACGTCCGCTAGAAGCGTCAGGGACTTCGGGAATGAAGGCGGCATTAAATGGGGTTCTAAATTTCAGTGTCTTAGATGGTTGGTGGCCAGAAGGCTGTGTTCATGGTGAGAATGGCTGGCAAATCAGCGGGGGCTACGAAGGTCCAGAACAAACACGTGTTGACGCCTCAAATCTATATGAGACGTTATTAAATGAAGTGCTTCCTACGTACTATGAGGATCGAAAAAAGTGGGTAGAGATGATGCGATCGAGTATCGACATGGCCCTCCATCGATTTACCTCTGCACGGATGTTAACGGAGTATTACAACATCCTTTATCAACCGCCCACAACTTTACGAACAATTAAACATCAAATTATAACGACAAAGTCTGTTCAGGATGCGAATTACCTAGGCAATTACCATTCCGCGACACGTCTAGAGTTGGAGGAATTACCGCAAATTTGATACTCAGGCATCTGGCGACAGGTGCCTTTTGGTGTGCAGGGTTGCATCTCGTTAGGTGATGGTACCCTGAAGTAGAAAAACGACCCAGAATTACCGAGTCGTTTCTTAACGGTGAAGGATTTGTAGCTTGCGCTTAAATAGTTCTTCAAAGTTAATCGTTTTCCGTTTTGCATCGTTTATTTCTAATTCGGCACCTGTCTTTGCCAGGATGTTGAGGATACATTCGGAGTCGTTTGTTGTCGCACGTACCTGGGTTACGATTCCAGTATGACAACGATCCAAACTATGGGCGATTTGTAGGATAGATGCAAGTTTAGCTATGAGAGCTTTATCCTCAACATTAAGTGGACCAGTGTGGACATAACTCTCAATCCCAGCCATATAGTTATCATCATGAGATGCAGCGACAAAAGCAGCAATAACTCGCTCTCTGTGGGTAAGGCCGTGCAATGGAGCATTGAGTAACATATATAACGTGTGCTTATCTCGACCTTCCATGCCAATAACCACACCAATCTCATGCAGTAAGCTTGCAACTAGTAATAGACGGCGTTCGTAGCTATTGAACTGATGAATCGGCGCTAACTGATCGAATAATGTGACTGCGAAATTAGAAACGCGGCGCAAGTGATCTTCTTCTAAATGATAGTAGTTAATTAGGTTATCGATGTGGTGAGTAAGAACGCTCAGCACTATAGGATCACCTGTATAACGGTTAAGATACTGGTATAACAAGCCATCACGTATACTTGTTGTGCTGACAATTAATTTTGAGCGATTACTCGCTTTAAGCAAACAGCAAATGGCAGCCACTCCAGCAACGATAATGTCGGCTCGAGGTTGTTCTAACCCAGGCACATTAAACCGTTGCTCTAGCGTCATTCCTGCTAGTGTATTATAGGTCTCGACAACATCCTCTAAACTGATTTCAAATGCATCAGTAATATCGGGGAGATACTCTTTTTGTTTGCGAATGATTCTTGCTAGAGAGCGAAATGTGCCACCAACACCGATTATCGGTTGATTGCCTTGAACCCAAGGAATGGTGCTAAATGATTCTAAGAGAAAGGAATTCATCTTTTTGAGGTTCTCAGCAGATGGCTTATCATGCGTTTGATAAGTGTTTGACAATGTGACCGCTCCAAAGGGCTGGTGGGATATGCTTTGGGATATTCTGTCAGCATAGGAGACGAGTTTTAATGATCCTCCGCCTAAGTCTGCCATTAACCCTGAGGTCTGAGGCATAGTGTTAATACATCCTAAGTAGCCGAGGTGGGCTTCATCTTGCCCTGATAAGACTTGGAACTCGATCTTGTTTGTTTTTCTAATACGATCAATTAATACCTGTTGATTAGTAGCTCGGCGGGCTGCGGCTGTTGCGACTCCAATAATGTGATCAACCTTGCGAGCTTTACAAAAGTTGATAAATAGCCTGATTGTCTCCACCGCGTAATCAATGGCTGGTTCAGCTAACACCCCATTTTCATCCATGGTCCCAACTAATCGCACTGTTTCCTTGAGATTCTCTTTTTGGTAGTAAGCACCGTTGTCCGTGACGTGAATGATAACAAGGCGCACAGAATTTGAACCTAAGTCAATAATACCGATTCTTTCCATTATTTTAAGCCCTCCTTTGTGAGGTTAACCATATTTTAACAATTAAACGGGAAATTAGCAAGGAAAATTTCTGTTAAGAAGGGTTGACATAGTACTTAGCATGGTTAATAATTAGGATAGAATCAGATTAGTTGCGATAGGTGGTGTGTATTTCATGCAAACTCTTCATGTAGGAAAATTATTCTGCCGATCGTTTAACTTAGCGATTACTGGGCTAGCAAGAACCCAGGCTAACAAGGAGTTAAGTGATGTGCAGTTACTTGCGCTCCGATTCATTCAGTTACATCCCAAATCGTCTTTACAGCAATTAGCCAAGGGCTTGATGATTTCCTCGCCAGCAGCCACTAAGCTAGTCCATCGTTTAACAGAGCGAGGATGGGTTAATCGCAGGTCTCATCCGAGCGATCAGCGTAAATGGGTTTTGGAGCTAACTGATGATGGTGAACAAACAAACTACAACGTGCAAAAGCTTGAAGAGGAGCTTTTTGAGAAGGCTGTCAGTCAGTTAACGGAAGTGGAAAAGCAGCAGCTTTTTTTGGGCTTAGAGGCGTTTGTCCAGGTTGTTTCCCGGGAACATTCACTAGAGGAATTGTGCCTGCAATGCGGTACCGACCACCAGGTGCACTGTAGCGTTGCAAAGGAGAGCGAGGATGATGTTTTGCCAACAGTTAAGTAGATACTACGATCAAGTATTTCCCTATCGCAAGGATGCTCATGAGTTCTTACTTAAATATTTACCTTTGCACGGAAGGATTCTTGATGCTGCTTGTGGTACAGGAACTTATAGCTTGGCTCTAGCACAACGGGCAGGTCTTGAAATTGTTGGAGTTGATCTTGCTCCTGCAATGATAGTGCAGGCGCAGAGTAAAGCAGAAGACTGTCCTAATGTAACCTTGATCCGAAAATAAGTCAATCTTTAATCATAGTTGCAGTTGGTAACTGTTGACATTAGTTTTTCGAAAAAGTATAATCTAGATAAGGTAATTTTCGCAAATAGAAAGGGGCTAATTGATGGAAGTTACAAAAAAAGCAGAGTATGCGATTAGTGCCCTTGTTGAACTTGCTATCAACTCTGGAGAGTATATTTCCTCAAAAGAAATAGCAATGCGCCAGAGTATTCCGCCAAATTTCTTGCCCCAGATTATTGCAACATTAGGTGCAAAAGGTTGGGTAGAAGGAGTGAGGGGACCTGGCGGTGGTGTCAAACTACTTTGTGATCCCCAAAAAATTACTGTGCGAGAAATCGTAGAATTAATTGAAGGTCCAATAGCAATTACACGTTGTTTAACAAGAGGTGGTGGATGTAGTCATCAGGAGAGTTGCCCTTTACATAATATTTGGGCGAGGGCCCAAGCAGCAATGTTGGATGTTTTAGGTGATACCACTATTGCGGATGTAGTGGTCGCAAAAGAGAGTATGGAAAATAAGTAAATTTTCAGGGAGGTTTGGTTTTGTGCTAAGGAAAAAAGTAGTATTTGCTTTCATTTTTTTCTCTGTTTTGCTACTGGCCCAAGGTGTAGTAGCCAGTGGAATTGGATATGTGGACTTTGACATTCTTATTAGTGGGCATCCAGAGTATACCAATAAGATATCAGAGATACAAGATATTGCAGAACAACTAAGAGTCAAGTTTCAAGAAGAAATACTCGATGTTGAGGATGAAGAGGCAATAAAGCAATTAGCACTCGCATATGAAGACTATTTTGATGAGATTTATGATGAGTTCATGAGGATGATAATTCAATCAATTAGTGCACTAATTCCAGAAGTCGCAAGAACGAATAATGTTAGTGTCGTATTGTCTGATTCAACAGTTATCTATGGTGGTGTTAATCTGACAAATAGAGTTATTGAAGCCATGTATGCTGCTTATGGAATTTCTGTTCCTTCCCATTTGCGAGATGAATAGCTGTCAGGAATAATTAACCAGAAGCAAGAAATACTAGTAGTAGAAAAGTAGAGGGGAGGCTGAAACCGATGGCAAAATATGAGTGTACTGTTTGTGGTTGGATCTATGATCCAGAGGAAGGCGATTCAACACAGGATGTTGAAGCAGGAACTGCTTTTGGAGATTTGCCCGAAGATTGGGTATGTCCAGAGTGTGGAGTGGGGAAAGATATGTTTGAAGAGATTAGTTAGGATGTAGATGGGAGGGAATCGTATGGCAAATCCAAAGGTAGATCTGGATCTTTGTATTGGTTGTGGCGTGTGTCCTGAGGTCTGTCCAGATATTTTCGAAATGCAAGACGATGGTTTAGCCCATGTTAAGCAAGATGCGGATAAAAATGCAGATTGCGCACAAGAAGCAGCAGACTCATGTCCTGTAGATGCTATTATTGTTTAGATTTGAATAGTTCTTAAGCCCCTTTAGGGGCTTTTTCGTTAGCCTTTTTTAGGAATTGGATCGGATTGGTTAGAGGACCAGAAGTCTACATGCTTATATATCCCCAGTTCAGGGCATTCTAAGCTTGCACCCGGAAATAAGGAGGTGAAACAGATGGCTAAAGGATCAGGTAGTAATAATCAAAAAGTAATACCTCAAGCTTCTCAAGCTCTGGATCAATTTAAGTATGAGGTAGCAACTGAATTAGGAATTAACAATGAGTACAAGTCTGGTTACTGGGGTAACATTTCTTCGCGGGAATGTGGTGCCGTAGGTGGACATATGGTACGTAGAATGATTGCTGCTGCTGAGCAATCATTAGCTGGCCAAGGTTCTCAACAAGGCTTCCGCAATGGCGCAAGTAGCTTCCCGTTAGAGCCGGATGCACAACAATCAGGTGGCGTAACTAACGCTCACAATGCAAACGAAACAATGAAAAACTATTAACGCTCAGTCTCCATAAAGCAGGTAACCTTAGGGTTCCTGCTTTTTTTTGCTAGGTTAATTTTGCGTCTGCGGGGGCATTATATGAGTGTAGATTCTGAGGAGGTGGCAATATGGCGCGTGGCAGTAAGAGTAGAAAGCAGAAGTTAGTTCCCCAAGCTGCTCAGGCAATGGATAGGTTTAAATATGAAGTTGCTAGTGAGTTAGGTATTAATTCTGAGTATCAATCTGGGTACTGGGGAAATATTTCTTCCCGTGAGTGTGGTGCAGTCGGAGGGCATATGGTCCGACGGATGATCGCTGCTGCTGAACAATCTCTAATTAGTCAGCAGGGTGGTTTTGGCTTAGAACCGGATGCTCAGCAAAACGGTGTTACTTCCGCTCACAATCCAAACGAACAGTAGTTTTTATTTTTAGCTGGTCCCAGGTACTTCCTGGGACTTTAAGTTTATGTTAACAATAACTATTGCTATTGACTAATATAAGCCTCCTTCAGTATAATTATAAAGAAAATGAAGGATGGAGGTGCGTTTGATGACATGCCCACAAAGAAAGTGCGAAATTCGACCTAATCGCTGTTTAACCTGTGAGTATTGCGGGGGACTCGTCAATGGCGGGGTTTTATGTTTTAAAGCAAACCGTAAATTGGCGTATGACTTAATTGAGAAGCCGGAGATTTTTAATCGCCGACGTACATAACTATGACTTAGATTATGGAGCGGTGATCATGGACAGATATTTTATGCAACAAGCACTTTTAGAAGCGAAAAAAGCGCTAGATATAGGAGAAGTGCCCATCGGTGCTGTCGTAGTCAGAAATGGCGAGATAATTGGTCGTGGCTTTAATCAACGAGAATCACTTTGTGATCCTACAGCCCACGCGGAGCTCGTAGCGATCCGAGATGCAGCTCGTAACCTAGGTACCTGGAGGTTGACAGGGACTCACCTATATGTTACACTAGAACCCTGTCCTATGTGTGCAGGAGCCATTGTAAATTCTCGTTTGGACGAGTTAGTATTTGGGGCTTCAGATCCTAAGGCTGGCGCTGTAACATCCCTCATGAATATAGTTCAGGATAAACGCCTAAATCACAATGTGCAAGTTATTGCTGGCATTTGTGAGGAAGAATCCAGGAAATTATTACAAGTATTCTTTCAGGCTATGCGCGTTCGAGCGAAGTCCAATAAGGAGAGGTGACAGAGTGGCCGAATGTGGCGGTCTCGAAAACCGTTGGATACCTTTAGGTGTCCCGTGGGTTCAAATCCCACCCTCTCCGCCAAAAAG
>SKJB01000048.1 GCA_007116145.1 Limnochordia bacterium
CACTATGCTCTCTTACTACCGCCGGGTCAATGACTACGAAACCCTTGGTGGCCTCTTTGTTGAGGTTGCCGATGACATTTGCGAGAAGAACATGGCAGAACGGCTCTGGGAACTATTCGAGGAGCTGCTGCTGACTGTGATTAAGCTACTCTCCGAATCTGGCGTGCTAGATCTCGCACTATTCAAAGACTCACCGGAGTACCAATACCTGAAAGCTCTATTCGAAGAGTCATTCTTGAGCAAACAGATTAAGAGCCTGGATAATGCTTGTTAAACGCACAAATTGGACTCGTACCTTGATGCTGTATCTAGGGGGTGTTTGCGATCATTTTCCCGGCAAAATCCTAGCTAGCAGGGGTGCGAAACTCAAGTATTTATACCTCTACTGAACATAATGTGCTATTCTTTTTTATATTTCAATCCTAGTTCACTCGCCTGTTCACCGCGAACCCCCCAATTATCAAGCGTCGGTTCATTTATGGTTATTAACACATCCGTCGGTTGGATTTCAAGCCTTTCGCCTAATAAACGAGTAATTTCTTTAATTGCGTCTCTCTTCATTTCTTTACTTCTTCCGGGCAAAAAAGTCAGTTCTATAAGTGTAAATTTGCACCATTATATGTGCTATTTTTGGACAGACCAGCTATAACTTAAGTGATCCAACGATATATAACCTTAATAGACCACCAAATATTACGCTACACCTACCACCCCTCATTGCCCATATTTAACTAAATCATACAATCTTTTGTTTTGATAAATCCGCTCCTTACCAATTTTCTCAGAAGTAAGGAAACCCTCTTTTTCAAGAGAAGACAGGTAATTCACTGCAGTCTTTCTTGTTACAGATAAGCCATTTTCAATATAGATAGTTTTCGTATAAAATTCATAAAACAGCAAATCAATTAATTCCTTCGAATAAATTTTAGGAAGTTTTTCTTTTATCTCAGCACTCATTGTTTCAACTTCAGCATTGATTCTTTTTACTAACCTCAATGTCTCTTCTGCTGTTTCTTCAATGCCTGTGAGAATATAGACAATCCATTCCTCCCAACTCTCATGGGTTCGCACTTCCTGAAAAAGTCTGTAATATGCTGATTTGTTCCTGATTATATAGCTACTCAAATAAAGGATAGGACTATCAAGCAATTCCTTCAATACCAAGTAAAGAACATTAATGATTCTGCCTGTCCTTCCATTGCCATCATAAAAGGGATGAATGCTTTCGAATTGGTAGTGGATGACTGCCAGCTTGATCAATGGATCAACATCATTATAGTCTTCATTGATGTATTTTTCGAGATTGCTTAAAAGCTCTCTGATTTCTGCTTCACCTGTAGGTGGTGTATAAACAGTTTCACCAGTTCTTTCATTTCTGAGTACGGTACCGGGCAACTTTCTTATTCCCGCACGATTTGTTTCAATAATGCCTTGAATCTCTACAATCATATTTGTTGTGAACATTTCACGAGCCCTAACCAACTTATACCCTTGCCATAAAGCAGTCCTGTAGCTGACAACTTCCTTTGCAGCAGGACTTGCTCCGCTGGCATCACTCATCGCTTTATATAGGTCATCATGAGTTGTTATAATGTTTTCAATTGCAGAGCTATCCTTAGCTTCATTAATCATGACCGCATTTATCAAAATATGTTTATTCGGAATCGTATCTGCATAACCTTTCAGTTCAGCCAATGCACGATTGGCTCTTGCCAGCTGTTTTAGCACTACTTTCGTTTCTAATTCAGCATTCGGTGGCAACATAGGTAATTTTTGCTCACTCATTGCATACACCTCCATTACATAGGTATTATATCGATGTTTTTTACCTATGTCAATTCAATATGGGTAAAAAGTATCATGACTTTACCTATATTAATTATTCCACTGCTGAAATACGGTTTTCGTGAACCTTAATGCCCGGTTAGCGACAGCAGCATAAGCATCAGTATGCATACCTATCTCATCATCAAAATACAAAAAAGCGCTTCCCAAACAGTGACAACAAGCAGACACATAATCATCAGTGTAACAGTAAGTTTATGCATAGACTTGGGATTTCCTCCCAAATTAGCACATCACAACTGCAATATTATAAGCAACACAAAACACCTGCTAAACTACCACAGCACTACTACAGTCTCCATG
Source organism: Limnochordia bacterium (assembly GCA_007116145.1). Lineage (GTDB taxonomy): Bacteria > Bacillota > Limnochordia > Darwinibacteriales > DTU012 > CSBR16-88. The sequence goes on from SKJB01000048.1 coordinate 2,149, forward strand.
TGCATGGAGTGTGTGGCAGTGCTGTTGTATAAAAGACCAGCTAGAAAGGTTATACGATTTTTCCCCATCTGTTATAAGAAACCTCATCAAGTCAGTCAATGTAACGGTATTTTTACCAACGCCTGAGAACCCACTAGGACGTCTTCTAGCGCATTATCAAACTCAATGTGGATCTCGATAGAACTCTGGTTACCACTCCACTTTACTAATGGTGAAAGAAAGGAAACCCAACCGGGATACGTGTTGGAGCCTATTGTTACCTCAACCTGATGACCAATCTCCACTTGTTCTACATTACTCGCAGGAAGCGAGGCTACTACTCTAAGACTGCTCCTATCTGCAATAGACAGTAGTTGAGTTTGAGGTTTAATCTCTTGGGCTTCGACTACAAACACTTCTAGTACTTGCCCTCGATAAGGACTGGCAATCCTTAGATTATTTCTTTCTTGTAACCAGGCAAGGTCATACTGTTTTCTCTCTAGCTGATCACGAGCTTTTTGCTGTTCTACCAAGCTCCGCTTACTCTGCATCTCAATTGCCTGGCGACTTGTTCTGACAGCCATTTCGAGTTGGGCTATACCCTGTTTCATCTTTTGCTCATCGCGGATAGAGGTGGCATTGTATCCATTCTGAACAAGTTCTAAATCGCTTTTTGCCCAGTTCAATTCCACTTCTTGGGTTGCTAATTTGTCAATCAGCAACTCTTGCTCCATCACTGACTTAATCTCAACCTCCTGCAACCACAATTCGCCTTCTTGTACAGTTGTTTTGGCAACACGTAGCTCTCGGGCAAGTTCCCAGGAATCTATCTCAACAAGGGCTTGGCCTTTATCAACCCAATCCCCAGGCTGTACCCATACTCTGCTAATTACACTATTACACTCAGCCCGTAAATATCTTACCTCCTGAGGTGTTACTTGACCCACAAGGCTAAGAGAGCCAGTGAAAGCTTGCCAAGAATAGTACCCAGCTATTACTGATAATGTGATAAGGATTCCAGTCACCACTACCACTTTCTTAACTGCTTTATCTATTTTGGTTTCTGTTGAAGCCGACGTAGAAACACTCATTAATCCTTCCACCTCTCTTTCTCTAATACGCCTCAGAAGTTTTGCACGTCCTTACCGTTATCTTTGGCTAAGAATTGGCTTGAACATAATTCTCGATAAAGATCACAACGGGTTATTAGCGCAGCGTGTGACCCTTGGTCAACAACCGTACCTTTGTCTATAATAACGATATTGTCGGCAGCTAAGATTGTGGATAATCGATGGGCAATGACAATTACTGTCCGGTCCGCAACTAAGAATGAAACAGCTTCCTGGATCGCCTTCTCCGATAAGGAGTCCAGTGATGAGGTGGCTTCGTCAAGAACCATCACCCTAGAATTTCTTAGGATTACCCTTGCGATAGCAATTCGTTGTTTCTCTCCTCCAGAGAGACGGGTTCCTCTTTCCCCCAAAATAGTATCGTATTTATCCGGCATATCACAGATAAAACCGTCGGCCCTAGCCATAGCGGCAGCCTTAGCCATACTTATTTCGTCAGCAGATTCCAGCCCAAACTCGATGTTCGTCCTCAGAGTATCTGCAAACAAGAATATATCTTGTGGCACTAACGAAACACTTTCACGAAGAGTCTTCAAAGACAGATTCTTGATATCTATCCCATCTAAGAGAATACTCCCTGCCGAGGGATCATGAAACCTAAGGAGTAAGCTTGCCAAGGTACTTTTTCCTGCTCCACTAGGGCCGACAATAGCAGTTAGTTTGCCCGGCATAGAAACAAAGGAAACACCTCTCAACACTTGGGTTTCGTTGTCATATCCAAATGATACATTTTTAAACTCTACTACTCCGTGAACTGCATCTAATACAGTAGGACCTAGCGAATCGACTATTTTTGGTCGTTGATCGAGAAAATCGTAGATGCGGTCTGCAGCACCCATAGCAGTTTGAATCTTGTTATTTATACCCACTAGGCTACGTAGTGGCTGAAAGACATGGGACATATAAGAGAGATAGGCGATTAATACTCCAATAGTCATTTCTCCAGAAAATACTTTCAGTCCGCCAAACCACATTAGGACCATCTGAGCACCAAATAAGGCAAAGAAGGCTATGCTCGATGAGCATGTACCTAATAAAGTAGACTTCACTTTTCGAGGTAGCATATCGACAAAGGTTTTCGTCAGTCTTTGGATGTCCCACAGTTCCCGGTTAAAGACTGATATTTCTCGAGTGCCGGCTATACTCTCTTGCAGCTTTTCTGATATTAACGCGTTTTGATCCTTTATCATCTTTCCCGCATTGCGCATTGGTCCGTTGAATAGTACTGGAATAGCTACGAATAATGGAAGAAAGGGCAAAGCTAATAACCAAAGCTGCCAGTCAATAGAGATTAAAATAGTAAGAGATACCACTAATCGCAAGACACTTTCTAATGCTTGAACCATTACGGTTTGATATAGGCCGCTAAGCGCCCCTACATCACTAGTGAAGTAGGCCATTACTCGTCCGGTATTTACCTTGGATGTATAAGCATACGATAACTGCCTCAGCTTCTTTAGTAAATCCTTTCTCATATCAATAGTAATTCTTTCGTCCAGATAAGTAAAACAGAATCCTTTAATGCCATCAAAAATGAAGGTTGTCAGAAAAAGAAGTCCCCAGAGCAAAAGCAAAAAAGCCAACCTACCACTATCACCGGAAAGCAAGACGTCGTCTATTAGTATCTTATTGAACCAAGGCCAGACAAAACTAGTAGCCATACTCACAAGCATGATTACAACTGTTAGAAGTTGAATAATCCAATACGGGCGGAGATACTTCAGCAGTCGAAAGTAATTGTTCATTCAGAATATATCCCTTCCTTTGTTTTTGGCATTAAGTGGCTTGCTTCAGCTTATACCTAGACTCCTGCTAAGTGCATATCTTCAAGAATAGTACCTGTCTGTCATTCCCAAGGATTTCATCTAATATGGGTCTCGCTTAGCTTATCTAATCCAGCCAGAAAAATCTTCATCTTTAAAATCAAAATTTCTTTTTCGTGTTGATATGTAATAAAATACTGCCCACAGTAAAATCATATACATCATTATGCCTGTAAGAGCATATGCAAACGGGCCTAAAAAAAAGCAAGATAATCCTATAAACTTTAATGTATCATATCTCTTATATCCCATTAACCTTAGGATAAAAACAGTAAATATTACTGGGACTAACAAGTAACTTATTAGATAAACCATGTAATCCACCCCCATTGTTGTCATTAGTTGACATCAACATAGATAAGGATACCAGAAAAAACCACATTCAACTGTTTGACACGATTTTTTGGACAAAAATTCCAGAATTAGCCACGCGGGAAATAGGCTGATAAGTATACAAAAGAGTTGACGACAGAGAGACAGTTTATACTTACCCCTCCTGAGAAATTAGAAGAACTACCTTCTTGCGGAACATAAGCCCTCATTACGAATAGGCATCTTAGTAGCCGCCTAGGACTAGAATCCATTAGTCACTCCAGATATCCCGGAAGGCGAGACGAGACATTACAAATAGTACGTTGTACCAAGTTCAGTGGGCATCCGCCTGCAAAGCCAGTTGGATCTCTCCAATGATTTTTCACTACCGCTGGAGACATTGAGATATATTCCAGTATCGTTGGCAAATATAGCTGTTTCTCAAATGGATCAACTGTACAGGATGATCAAACACCTTTATGGTAAGGGAGAACAAGCAGTTCCGATTTTGATCTATATGCGTTAATCGTCTACTGCTTGTTAGCCCTTTTTAGATGACTGCACCGAGTCATAGTACGGACCTGTTTATCTTAGTCCCTAGGTCATCTAGACTGCCTACCTGCGAGGGAATCAGCAGGTGGCCAAGGAATTAACAACGAAAAAGCTTTTGTGGATTTTGAGCATGTAATGGCTGGGGTTATTTAATAATTGGGATATTCCGATTAACACGGGATGGGATTACCCTTAACATCTGTGTCATTTTTCCATAGCTGTTCATAATCATCGTCACTAATTTGATACTAGCGTTCTGAAGACCTCAAAATACTCAAAATATGCTTGAC
>SKJB01000092.1 GCA_007116145.1 Limnochordia bacterium
AATCTCACTTCACAAGTCTCTTTACAGAGTAAAAAGCACTTGTTCCGCTTTATTGTGCGTATTTCAGCACATACCTAAAGATCAGAATCCTAAGAATAACAACGCTTAAGAACTCAATTGTTGGTTTTCACTTGCGTGAAAATCCAATAGATGATCTAAAACATAAGCTTTAATTCATCGCATGAGTCTATTACATGTTACTCTTATATGATGTTCAAAAACTTCAGCTGTTTTTGTTCATCACTTACTGTTGTGTAGTTTTCAAAGTGCAAGGAGAAATAAAATCTCCGTCCTATTCACCGTGAGTACTCAAGCGCTCTTTCTCCACCGCGGCACTATCGCTTCCTTAGTGAACTTGCTCAGTTAACAAAGCTTCCAGGACCTCATAGAATGTGAAACTATACCATCTGACTTTACTGGCAAAAACTATCTTATCATGGACAAAAGGGCTTGTCAACCCTATGAGTTTTAGTTTTTCGAATCTAGACTCAATACCTAAGAACTGGTATGATTAGAGTAACTTACGTGTTACGAGGAGGCAGCTAAATGTGTGGACGTTTTGCTTTAACGAGTGATATGGAAACCTTACTGTATCGGTTCTCTGCTATAGTCCAGCCAGATCTCGACTTATTACCCCGTTACAATATAGCACCAACACAGGAAGTTATTAGTATTGTTTCTGACGGTACACATAACCGCTTAGGCAATCTACGCTGGGGTCTGATTCCCTTCTGGGCTAAGAATAGAGCAATCGGGCGAAAGATGATCAACGCACGATCGGAAACCCTACATGAAAAACCAAGTTTCAGCCAACTGCTTACATCTAAGCGTTGTTTAGTCTTGGCCAACGGCTTCTACGAGTGGAAAAGAGAAAACAACGAGAAACAACCCATGTATATAAAAGCCCAAGATGATCAACCAATGGCATTTGCGGGTCTATGGGATAAATGCCAGCACCCATCTGGTGAAGTCTTATCGTCCTGTACGATCATCACAACTACTCCTAACAGATTAATGGAAGCTATCCACAATCGTATGCCGGTGATTTTAAACAAAGACAGCGAGCAATTGTGGCTAGACACTAGCATATCTGATCATGAGGTTCTTCAACCCTTACTAGTACCTTGTGCCGATAGATATCTAGAAGCATACAAGGTAAGCAATATGGTAAATAACCCTCGTAACGAGAGTCCAGAGTGCCAACGACGAGTTCACTAGAGCGAGCACAAGAACAAGCGCCTGCAAAAATAGTTCACATTGTAAGGTAACGTAGAGTAGCTAGCAGAAAAACACCAGGAAGCCCTAAAAAGCCTGCAATTAAGGCAGTGATTGGGTTGATCCCTAATGCAAAGCCCCAAAATCCACCAACTAAATTAAAAGCCACCAAAAGCAATCCTCCGATGAAACCATTGATTAGTAGCCGAATAATTATTCGTAACGGTATCAATAGAAGCCTAGCTATTAGATAGAGAATGACTAATCCAAAAAGGTAAGCAATAATAACAGTACTATCCATTCGCAGTTCCTCCCAAACAAAAGGGTTCGTCCTTTCACATTATATGGCAACAATGCCAAATTATGCTAAAGACGAACCCTTAAAAACATTTTCTTAGACATGCTCCAAATAAAAATACGGTTGGTTTAAAGTCACACCGCGCCTCTTGGCCCGTTTCAGCAAATACATGTACTTCCGCTCTGCAGCCTCTACGGAAAAAATAGCGTGATCAATTAAATCTGGATCGGTAACATTTGAAAAATAAGATTTTGCCGTAAGCCATTCCTGCTTAGCTTCAGTTACAGCTTTAATCATATCCTCTGAATCCATCTCCATTGTGCTAACCGCTGATTCATCATCATAAAAGAGTCTTCTTGCCATTCCCCAAAAACGATCTGCTAATACGTTGCCCATAGACTCACCCCAGCCATTTGTTTATTATAGTATGGCAGATCTGAGGTATTTCTATGCACTTATAACTCTCTACGTCCTTCGAGGGCTTTACTCAAGGTGATTTCATCAACGTACTCTAAATCTCCGCCCACAGGCATACCATGAGCCATCCGAGTAACTCGTATTCCTAAAGGTTTGATCAACCGCGCTAAATACATGGCCGTAGCCTCACCTTCGACGTTTGGATCAGTCGCAATGATAACCTCAGAAATCTCTTCTGTCAGGCGCGACATTAACTCTTTCATCCGTAACTCGCCTGGACCGATCCCATCCATTGGCGATATCGCTCCATGAAGAACATGGTATAAACCTTTAAACTCCCGAGTCCGCTCCAATACGACAATATCTCGAGCTTCTTCAACTACACAAATCACAGTACTGTCTCGTCCGTTATCCACACAAAACCTACAGGGGTTTACATCAGTTACGTTAAAACAACGAGAACAGTAGCCGATTTTCTCTTTAGCACCTACGATGGCACTCGCTAAACTATGAGCATTTTCTTTTGAACCACCGATAATAAAAAACGCTAGTCGTTGAGCGGTCTTAGGACCGATGCCTGGTAGTTTGGTTAATTCCTCCACTAACCGCGCTAAGGGTTTTGCATACTGAGCCATTAAAATAAACCTGGTGGCATCCCCGGAATATTTAGTCCACCCGTTACTTTTTGCATCTCTTGATTAGCCATCTCTTGCGCTTTACGTAATGCTTCATTTACAGCTGTCAAAACCAAGTCTTCCAACATTTCTACATCCTCAGGATCCACCACATCTGGTTTAATCTTGATTTCGGCAATCTCTTGGTTGCCATTAGCAACTACTGTGATAGCGCCACCGCCGGCTGTAGCCTCTACAGTTCGATTCTTCAGTTCATCCTGCGTCTTAGCCATATCGGTTTGCATTTTTTGAACCTGCTTCATCATTTTTTGCATATTCATTGTCAAAAACCACCTTTCCTACGCTATTGCTGATCCTTAATCTCTATAACTTTTCCCCCAAAAATCCTCAACGCCGCACTTACAGACTCATCTAGTTCTTCTGATTTCTCAATCGCTACATTTTCTTGTTGCTCGATCGGTTGATTACTTCCACTTTTTTTGAGAAACTCCTGTTTCTCACGAGGAATTTCTTCCTTCTTTACCTTGCTAATTTCACCTGTCACACACTGAATCGATAATTGTGTGCCAAAAAATTTAGATAGGTAGCGTTCTGCAGGTTCTCTATGCTTCTCCTGCTCAATACTAGCTCGATGAAAGCCTCGTTCTTTTTGAAAACTAACTGTGAGAACATTGTTCTCGAGTAACACAGGTAATCCTTCGCGTAAAAAAGCTTCTGGTTGGATTAATCGTTCATCCCGTAATAGTTTAAGATAATCCTGCCAGTTGTTACAAATTTCTTGAAGCTTAGCTTGATTATCCTCATTACTGTTTAATTTTACCCGAGGAGAATCCTCCGCTCTTCTCGGAGACTCCGATTGGGCTTTGCTAGAATTGGGACTTACTCCGCTTTTCTCAATCGAAGCTAACTGACCCTCTAACTGTTCAATCCGCTTCTGTAGCTTGGTCCATTCCGTTGGAATCTCAATTAAACGCAAGACAGCTAACTCTAATGGGATGTTCAAATTGTTTGCGTAACGCATTTCCTTCTCACACTGCGAGAATACCTCAACTGTTTGTATTAACTGGGCTTTATCCCAATTCAGCTCATCCTGGGTTAGGATCGTACTGTCTAGAATACACCAGCGTAAATATTGCAATAAATCGCGTACAAATTGAGCTAAATCTCGACCACGGACGTACAAATCATTAATCAGTTGGAATACTGCTATCGTATTATGCTCCGATACCATCTTAAAAAACCGTACTATGGTTTCTTGTGTGGCTACACCCAAAATCTCCCCTACAATATCTGGATTTAGACGGTCAGAGTAGGCTAAGCATTGATCAAGAATTCCTAAGGCATCGCGCATTCCACCTTGCGCATGGGCGGCCACTATTTCGAGTGCATCTTTTTCTGCCTGCACTCCCTCAGCACTTAATACCACTCGCAAGCGGTTACAGATCTCTTCCACAGAAAAACGCTTAAAATCATATCTTTGACAGCGAGAAAGGATTGTCGCAGGAATTTTTTGTGGATCCGTTGTTGCGATAATAAATATCACATGAGGTGGAGGCTCTTCTAAAGTTTTTAATAAGGCGTTAAAAGCCTCTGATGTCAGCATATGTACTTCATCGATAATATATATCTTATATCGAGCACTTGCAGGAGCGTAGCGCACTTGCTCTCGCAACTCTCGTATTTCATCAATACCGCGATTCGATGCCCCATCAATTTCAATTACATTCAACGAATTTCCTTTGGTTATACTCATACACTCTGGACACTCGCCACAAAACTGTGCGATTGGTCCCCCGCTACAATTTAGACCCTTGGCAAACAGTCGAGCTAAAGTAGTTTTTCCAGTCCCGCGTGGACCAGCAAATAAATAAGCATGGGATATTCGTTTTAAATTCAGACTGTTTTCTAGGGTTCTTACAATATGCGTTTGTCCAACTACATCAGAGAAATCCTGCGGACGCCACTTTCGATATAGTGATACATATGCCATTGTTGCCCCCCCTATTAGTATAGTTTTTCTAGAAAACAAAAAAAGCCGTGCACCTATCTTCGAAAGGATCTTCCAGACGAATTCAAACAGTTAGCTCCGATCAGGCACCCTCACGGCACATAAGAGATTTCACTTACCGCTGCTTCCTTCCGGATCTGACGGGGTTTGTGAATTCCTATTGCGCAAGACCCAATCTTCAACACCACTTGCTTAAACCAGACTCTACAAGACCAGCCCTCTGATAGGATTTCGACCCCGCTATAGCGGATTGCGGGTACAGGGCACCGCTACCTCCCCATCTAGCACGACAAAGATATTATAACGTACTAAGTCCTATCCTGTCAAGCATATTGAACGATCAGTTGTAGGATCCCAGCTTTGAAGCATGCGATACAAATCCAAGTCATCCTGAGGATGATTGCGATAAAACCACGTAGGTTGGGACATAACTTCACCTTCTACACACATACGATCCCAACCTGGCTGACGTCTTAAAGCAGCAATTCGGCGTCTTTCATTACGTAGATTTGCACGAAATACGTAGGTAAATCCTTGTTTTAACCAAAACCTTTCAGCATGTTTTTTTGCCGATAAATATAAGTAACGGCAGTTTAACGTAGCGACTAAGTGCTTTAAGTGATTAACTATCAACGTCCCTATTCCTAACCTCCGTATTTTTGGGGGAATAACCAATTCTTCTAAATACGCTGCTTGACTTAGGGAATGTAAATGCAAATAACAAGAGAACTTCATCCCATTCATTTTAGCATGCCAATCCAAAGAATAAATATAAGGTCGCTCGTCAATTGGACAATTAAATTCCACTTGACAATTAAGTGTATTTTGCAAAAACGTTCCAAATGCTTGGGCCTGCGATTCCAAAAGGAAATAATTGATCTTTGCAGGTGTCGTGGTTACTAAACGAAAAATGAACTGCTTAGCGTACCCATTGTCTCCGAGAATAGCACTATTATGATCGTGGGAGAACCAAATAGATGCACAGTCTAGCTCGTGCCCGAATGAATTACAGATCCTCACCAGAGGAGAGGCCGCTTCAAAATTACAATCTAGGTTCCCAATCAAATAATTCGTCTGATCGTCCCAAGCGACTGTTAACTGGATTTCCTTTTCCACAGCTTCGATTTGAGCAACTATAAGATTATCTTTTTGCTCCTGTTCGACAATAATCTCTCCTGCCACCTCTTCCATATTAGCCTGTAATTGAGCTAACAAATGAATCACCCTCCCATTTTTGAGCTATAGAAACCAACTACTGAGGCACGTTAGAGTTCGCTAATAAATGCTTAAAAAAAAGCGGTAGATGCAAATCCATCTACCAGCTTAACATTTTTTATGGCGGAGAGAGAGGGATTCGAACCCTCGAGAGGTTTGAGGCCTCTACACGATTTCCAGTCGTGCCTGTTCAACCAGACTCCAGCATCTCTCCATGCTGTTTTTACTTGGACATGCTTTTTGGCGGAGAGGGTGGGATTTGAACCCACGGGACACCTAAAGGTATCCAACGGTTTTCGAGACCGCCACATTCGGCCACTCTGTCACCTCTCCTTATTGGACTTCGCTCGAACGCGC